>JABDJY010000053.1 GCA_013003285.1 Alphaproteobacteria bacterium
CAACCCCCCACCTAAATCCTCCCCCTCAAGGGGGGGTGACGCCGTGAATACGGCTAAACAATCACCGTGGCGCCACCATCTGGGAGGATGGGGCAGTTCGCTACCCGCCGATTAGCTTCTTCATCGAGACCTTGTTGCCCTCTCGCTGAGTTTCGCGCCAGCCGAGATGTTCATAGAGCCGGACATTATTCGGCATATCCAGATGGGTGGTGAGGCGCAGTTCGCGGTATCCTTGGTCCAGGGATTCGGTTTCCGCCAGTTCGAGAAGCGCGCGGCCGAGCCCGGCTCCCGCATGGTTGGGATGTACGGCGACATTGGCCAGCTGCATGAAACCCGGCTGGGGGATGATCACCAGGCCGCCGATAATTGTGCCGTCGATTTCCGCCACCCATACCTGGTGTTGGGCGATCTCCTCGGCGATATCGGCAGACACGTCCGGCAGGTCGGGTAGGCGCGCGGCGTAGCGGGCATAGGCGGCATCGATACAGGCGGCAAGCCCGCCAGCGTCACTTTGTTCGGCCCTGCGTAGTCTCAAGCCCGCCATATGGTTTGGTGCCCCCTACAACGGCTCGATGATCCACTCGATGGTGAGGTCGACACCGGCATCGCGGATCAGGTTGCTGACCGGGCAGCGCTGCTCGACATTTTTCTTCAGCTTCTCGATACGCTCGGGCGTCTCGTTGGTGCGGATGGTCTTCTGCACCGTGACCTTCTCGAAATAGGGCCGCACGCCCTTAACCCCGGCGGCGCCGCGGGTATCGATCTGCGCGTCACAGGTGTAATCGACGGCGCCGTACTCGAACTTCAATATCTTGGCGACGGCGCGGGTTATCACCGCGTCGCAGCCGACCAACCCGCCCATGACCGTTTCCACCGGCGTCGGGCCCTCATTGGTGCCGCCGCGTTCGATCGGGTGGTCGACTACCAGATCCGGGGTGTCGCGCACCGAGACGACGGTCTTGTCGCCGCCGTCATTGTGGGCGGTGAGGTTACGGTAGGTTAGTTTACGTGCATTGGGGTCGGCAGTCGGCTCGATAAGGTTGGTGTCCGTCATTTAAATGCTCCTACATTCTCGATGGGCGAGTGGATGGGTTTTATACGATCACCGTGGCGCCGCCGTCGATGACGATGGTTTGGCCTGTGGTCCAGCGGCCGGCGGCCGACGCCAGATAGACCGCCGCGCCGGCAATGTCTTCCGGCTCGCCCAGGCGGCGCAATGGGGTCGAGGCGATGCGCGGTTCGGCATAGTCCGGGTCTTCCCACAGGGCGCGGGCGAAGTCGGTTTTGACCAGGCCCGGCGCGATGCAGTTGACGCGGATATTGTCGGGGCCCAACTCGATGGCCAGATTGCGCGCCAGCTGGATATCGGCGGCCTTGGAAATACCGTAAGTGCCGATCACGCCGGAGCCGCGCAGCCCGCCGATCGACGAGATGTAGATGATGGCGCCGTCTTTGCGCGTGCGCATCTCGTCGGCCACCATCTGGGCCAGCCACAGATTCGACTGGATATTGGTGTGCATCACCTTGGCGAAAATCTCGTCGGGGATTTCCATCGACGGGCCATAGTGCGGGTTGATGGCGGCATTGCCGACCGCGATGTCGATCCGCCCCCAGGCCTTGCGGGTCTCGTCGATCAGGTTTTGCATTTCGGCCTTGCGGCCCACATTGCAGGGAATACCGAGAACCTCCGCGCCGCTGTCGGCCAGTTCTTTCGCCGTATCGGCGACCCGGTCCTTGTCGCGGCTCGAGACCACGACTTTGGCGCCCTGCTCGGCCAGGGTGGTGGCGATGGCCTTGCCGATCCCCTTAGTCGAGCCGGTGACGATCGCGACCTTGCCGGATAAATCGAACAGATTTGCCATGATGGTTCCCCCTTTGCGGCCAGTTAGCCTATCCTATAGCGGCAATACCGCCCCGCCGGAAAGTCTAGGGAGAGCAATCGGATGGATTTTGAATTATCGGCCCGCACGCAGGAATTGCAGGGCCAGATCAACGCCTTCATGGACGAGCATGTCTATCCCAACGAGGCGCTCTATGAGGAACAGCTCAATGGGCAGGCGGATCGCTGGCAATTGCCGCAGATCGTTCACGACCTGAAAGAAAAGGCGCATGCCCAAGGGCTGTGGAACCTGTTCCTGCCCGATGCCGAGCATGGCGCCGGCCTGACCAATGTGGAATATGCGCCGC
>JABDJY010000078.1 GCA_013003285.1 Alphaproteobacteria bacterium
CTCCCCCTCAAGGGGGGAGGGGGAAGTTTGTCGGTACCTCGCTATCATTCCCTCCCCCCAGCGAGGGGGAGGGCTAGGGAGGGGGGGCTTTTGGGTTCATGCGGTGTGTTATTTTAGTTGAAACTTGGCTGGACCGGTGTTCGCTGCCGACAGCGTCCTGCAGGGTGGCGAAACCGTCGGCGGCCAGCAGCGCCGCCAGCTCGTTCTGGATACGGGCGACCAGGCCGGGACCCTCATAGACCAGGGCGGTGTAGAGCTGAACCAGACTGGCGCCGGCGCGGATCTTGGCGTAGGCGTCGGCGCCGTCGGAAATGCCGCCGACCCCGATCAAGGGCACCTTTCCGCCGGTCACCTGATAGACATGGTGCAGCATCTCGGTCGAGCGTGCAAACAGCGGTTTGCCCGACAGGCCGCCGCGTTGGGTTCGGTCGGGGCTGACCAATGTGTCGGGGCGCGCCGTTGTCGTGTTGCACACGGTGATGCCATCGATGCCCGCCGCTACGATGATATCGAGCAGCACATCGAGCGCTTCATCTTCGATATCCGGGGCGATTTTGACCAACAGCGCTGGTGGGCTCGCTAAGCCCTTGCCGTCGCGCAGCGCCGTCAGCCGACCGAGCAAATCTTCCAACGGTCCCGGCGAGAGGAACACCAGCCCGTTTGCCGAATTGGGGCAGGAGATGTCGATGGTCAGAAAATCAGCCAACGGCGCGAAAGTGTCGACCAGCTGCTCGAAGTCATTGGCCGGATCACTGCTGTCGGAGTTTGCCGCCAGATTGACCCCCAGGGGCCAGGGATCCTCGCCACCGGCGCGATAATCGGCAATGCGTCGGGCAATGGCCTCGGCGCCATGATTGTTGAAGCCCAGCCGGTTGATCGCGGCGCGGTCGGCGGTCAGGCGAAACAGCCGCGGTCTTGGGTTGCCCGGTTGGGCGCGGGGCGTAATGCCACCGACCTCGGCAAAGCCCGCGCCGAGACGCCGGGCGCCCGAAATTGCCACCGCGTTCTTATCGAACCCGGCCGAAATGGCGACCGGGTTCGTGAAGGACCGTCCCCACAGGGTTTGCGCCAGGCTGGGATGCCGGTCGGCCCGTTCGCTGGGCCCCAAACCATGGGACAGGCCCCACAGGGCGGCCTGATGGCCGCGTTCGGGGGGCAGCAGGGTGAGGGCGATGGCGCCAATATCGTAGAGACCGGTCAAAGTGGGCGGACGCTAGCGCAGTGCAGGGGCGGGGGAAAGCCCTGTCAGGCGGTTTGCCCCCCGACTACGTCGCCGAGGGTGCCGCGCTTGGTCGTGCGATCCGGTAGAGCACATGGGGGCGCAGCGGATGGCCTTCCGGCAATTTCGGATGCTCGAAATCCTCGCCCAGGTTTCGCGACATGCCGATGCGCTCCATGACCGCGATGGATTTCGTGTTAATCCGTGTGGTGAACGACACCAAATTATCGAAACCGATTTCGTAAAAGCTGTGCGCCAGGCACCCTTTCGCGGCCTCGGTGGCATATCCCTGTCCCCAGGACGCGGCGGCGAGCCGCCAGCCGATCTCCACCGCCGGCGTAAAGGCGGCGGGGAAGCGAACTTCAGATATGCCGACATATCCGATGAAGTCGCCGCTGGATTTCACTTCCACCGCGTAAAGGCCGAAGCCGACCGCATCCATGTCCTGCTGCAGCCGCATCGCCAGCGCATCCGACTCCGCGCGGTTCAAGAGCTCTGGGTAGTATTCCATGACTTTTGGGTCGGCATTCATGGCGGCAAACGGCGCGAGGTCCTCGCCGCGCCAATCGCGCAAGGTCAGTCGGTCGGTTTCGAAATAGTTCATTGATCGAGCCGCCCCGCTAATTGCCAATAGCGCCGCGCCGCGAAAAATCGCGCCGCGAAATTCGTCCTCTAACTCAGTCTCCGCCTGGGTCTGCCAACGTCTCCTGGCATGGGGGCCGGTGACCGGCTCATGGGACGATACGGTAACCCATGTCCGGGGGATTGCGAAGCGTTTGACAAACACGCAACAGCGCTAGGTCAGTTCGATATTGGTGAGGCCGATCGGCGTTTCCTTCGACAGGCCCAGCGTACCACGCGCGTCCCAATTGCCGTCGGCGCGCACCACCGCGTCGCGTGGTAACTAAAACAGGGTTTCTGAATAGCGTGGTTCGCCGTCGACCAGGACGGCCTTTATCGCTGATTTCCCATACCGATCGATCGCCACCAGCACGGTGACCTTGCTGCCCGGCGGCGGGCGTTCCAGGGCAAGGCCTTCGCCTTCGGGAATGAAGAAGCTTTCGATGCCGTATCGGATGCGGACACGGCTCCTGGGGTTTCGGGTGATCCTGCCTTTTATGACGACATGGTCTTCCAGGACCGGCGGGTATTCCTTGTGCAGCGAGATGGGTTGTCCGTAGAGAGGGCCGCGGCGAAGCCGGACAAAGACCGTATCGCCTTTCGCAAAGTCGGAATCGCCGGCAATATCGGCAAGGGGAAGATCGCTGATGGTGTAATTAAGCCGCACGAAATCGCCGCGAAATAGCGAACGAGGATCGATTGGGACCGTCTCCAATACAACGGTGGCGCCGGTCGCGAGGGTAAATTGCTTGAGCCCCACCATCGCCACCAGGACGAGCGACAGAAGCGCGACCGCCGCCAACAGTCGGAAAAGGCGCATCATGTTGAGCCCTCGCCCGGTTGCGGGTCAGTTGGCGCGACCATTGAACTCATTAATCGCCGTCTCTGCTGTTCCAGCAAAAAGCCGCCGCCGATGAGCAAAACGCCGGCCCCCATGAAGAAAAAGGAGCGATCCAGCAAGGCCCAGAAGTTATCGAAATAGAGGCTCACCAACCCGATGGCGAAGAATAGGAAGCCGCCATTCACGCGGAACCGGTCGCCGGTGCGGTAGCCGGTATAGATCAGCCAGACAACGGCGCCCAGATATAGGATATTGAACGCCAGGTAGATCCATAGGGTCGCACTGATAATCGCTGACGCGAATAGATTGACCAGCATCAGGAGTATGGTCGCCACCAACAGCACACGGCTCCAGATTATGTACGGTTCGCGCGCCGATGGGCGCGTAATGTAATTGCGCCACGCGAACATAGCCGCGACCAACAGTGCGGCGAGTAAGGTACCGATTACCCACTCTAAGGGCGCCGCATTGGGGGCGTTAACCACAAAACCGCGACCGTGAACGTCGCTAATGGTCAGGCCGAAAAAACTCAGCATGCTAAAAATTGCAGCCAACCTGTTTAGCGGGTCGGCAAAGAGTTCCCAACGGTCGAGCCGTTCCAAAACAGCACTGAGCAGAAACACCGCCAGACTGAAAAGCAATCCGACCTGCAATATATGAACGGCATCGGTGTCGCTCTCGATTCCCAAACTGACTAACGAAATCGCACACCATGCCGCGAAGGCCAGCACGGCGAGCCACGCCGCAATTCGCCAGGAATGCCGGATAATCGGCGGTACAAACAAGGCGAGCACAATGAAGAACGGCCAGTATACGGTCTCGGCGAAGGCGATCGGTGTGGGCAGATCGCCGAATATATCCAGACGGGCCCAGAGCGCGCCGAGGGCGAGCCCGGCTACGGCAACGATCTGCGAGGGAACCAAATATGTGACCGCCAGCGCCCCAAGGGTCCACAGCAGGACGCCGTTGGGGAAATGTGACTGGATATGATAGATCTGCGCGATCAGCATTATGTTAGCGCCGTAGAGTATGACGCCGAGAAGCTGAAGCGCCGGGGTCATACCCCGATTTATTTGTCGCTGGCCAACCAGGAGCCAACCGGCCCCGGCAAAGGCGGCCCACATCGACCCGAAGAGTAAGGCGAGCTTGACGAGCTTTGGGATTAACGCCCAATTGGCGGCAAAAAAGCTGATGATACCGACGCCAAACAACAGGACGCCGAGCACGGCAAAGGCGACCGGCGTATAGCGTGTGCCGCTGGTCCGCGCCGCGATATCATCGAGAATGAGGTTGTGATTTTCCGGCGCGACCCAGCCCTTCTCAACCCAGAGAGGCAACTCTCGGCGCAGCCGTTTCAGAAAGACCTTTTCCCACATTGTGCCCCCCAAATTCGCGCCGTCCAAAGACCTTTGCGCGAATGTCGGCAAGTATATCAGTATTCCCGGCTTCGGTCAGGACCGGTGTGGCGGCGGCGAGGCCTCATACCGCCATTGCAAACCGGGTCACTGCCGCAATCGCCGCCGCTAGGTTTTCGTCTTCCGTATGGCCCGATTTCTTGCGTGGCTTGAACGAATGGTCGCCGTCGGGCAGCCAGATGATTTCGATAGATTTGTCCAGATCATAGCCCGCCACCTCGGGCTGGGCGCCGAGCGCGTCGCGTTCGCCCTGGACGATCAGCATGGAGACCGGGAACGATCGCAGATGCTCGGTGCGCAGTTTCTCCGGCTGGCCGGCGGGGTGGAAGGGGTAGCCCAGACAGGCGACACCGGAAATGCCGAGCTCGGCATGTTCGCTGGCGGCGAGTTCGCTGGCGATGCGCCCGCCCATAGATTTGCCGCCGATGATCAGTCGTTCGACCGGCCCCAATCGGGTCACCACATGGCGCCAACTCTCCAGCAACACCGGCTTGCGGTCCGGGCCGCGGCGTTTGCCGTCGGTCCGGCGCTTGGCCATGTAGGGAAATTCGAACCGCACCACTCGCAATCCGGCCGCCGCGAGGCCGGTCGCCATGGTCTCCATGAAGGGCGTGTCCATCATCGCGCCGGCGCCGTGCGCCAACACGATGGTCGCCGGAGCGTCGCGGGGGCTGTCGATTAACCAGTCATCCGTCATCGTGGGGCGAGTGTAGGTTTGCGTCGCATGACTTGCACGCCCTTATCGCCGCGGCCTAGATTGCCGGATTGTTCGGTTAGAGGTTTTGGGTCAGGGGAAAAAGATGGCGAGCAACTCGGAGCTTATTGCGCTCAGCGCCCGCGAAGCGGTGGGGTTGCTGCGGGCGGGTGAGGTCTCACCGGTCGAGATGGTCGATGCCGCGGCCGATCGCATCGCCGCCGTCGATGGCGACGTAAATGCCATGCCCATTTTGTCCCTCGACAAGGCGCGCGAGCAGGCCAAATCGCTGGTGTCCCCCGACGATCCGGGCCCCGGCTGGCTGGCCGGCCTGCCGGTCGCGGTCAAGGATTTGAACGAAGTCGCCGGCGTGCGCACCACCTTCGGGTCACCGATATTCGCCGACCATGTGCCCGATCAGGACGAAATTTCGGTCGCCCATTTGCGGCGCAGCGGGGCGGTGTTTCTGGGTAAATCCAACACCCCGGAATTCGGCGCCGGCGCCAATACCTTCAACGAGGTATTCGGCCAGACGCTGAACCCGTGGAACACGGCGCTGACCTGCGGTGGCTCGTCGGGCGGTTCGGCGGTGGCCCTGGCGACCGGCATGGCCTGGTTGGCGACGGGATCGGATCTCGGCGGCTCGTTGCGTACCCCGGCGAGTTTTTGTTCCATCGTCGGTATGCGTCCCAGCCCTGGACGGGTGGCGCACGGGCCCGGCCGCAATCCGTTTCAAATGCTGTCGGTCGATGGTCCCATGGGCCGCACGGTGGGCGATGTGGCGCTGATGCTCGACGCCGAGGTCGGCCGCAATCCGCGCGACCCCATATCCTTAGAAACACCGGAAGCCTCGTTCCAAGACGCCGTCGATGCCCCGAGGGCGCCGGCGCGCATCGGCTTCACCCGCGATCTGGGAATCGGCCCGGTCGATCCCGAAGTCGCAGATATTTGCACCGCGGCGGCGGCCCGCTTCGCCGATGCCGGCACCATCGTCGAAGAGGCGGCGCCGGACTGCCATGACATCCTCGATATTTTCCAGGCCTTACGCGCGGCGTTGTTCGTCGGGGTGCGGGCGCCGCTGCTCGAGCAGTATCGCGATCAGCTCAAGCCCGAGATGATCTGGAATATCGAGAAAGGCATGGCGCAGTCGACCGGCGATGTGGGTCAGGCCTGGGTCGCCCAGGGCGCGCTCTATCAGCGCCTGATGACCTGGTTCGAGACATATGATTTGCTGGCGCTGCCGACGGCCATCGTGCCGCCGTTCGACGTTAACCGGCGGTACCTCGACCGGCTCGGCGATCATGTCTTCGATAATTATATCGACTGGGTCTATGTGGCCTATCCGGCGACCCTCACCTCGTCGCCGGCGATTTCGGTGCCGTGCGGTTTTACCGCGAGCGGATTGCCGGTCGGCTTGCAGCTCATCGGCAAACCGCGCGGCGAGGCGGAGCTTCTGTCCTTTGCCGCCAAGCTGGAAGAGATATTGGCGCTGGGTAAGCTGACGCCGATGGATCCGCGCCCCGGAGAGGTGCCCGCCTCGAGCTGACTTTGTGCGCCGCAACACTGAGAATCCAGATAAATCCCCGAATGTGATTCTCAGATGATAGTAATTATCCTTATATAACAAATGCTTGACGACCATTGACCGTTCCTGGCCGATCCCGATATGCTGCGCTGCAATAAATTACGTTGCACAACAGCATTGGGGAACTAAATGTCGGTCGATATTGCCGAAACCGCCGCCACGCCCGCCGATCTGCCCATCACCGATCCGATCGCTGACCCGATCAGCGAGCTTAGCGGTTACTTTTTTGAAGACCTCGAAGTCGGCATGAAGGCCGCCTATGCGCGCACCATCGGGCCGGCCGATCTGGTCATGTTCGCCGGCATCTCGGGCGATACCAACCCGATGCATCTGAACGAGGAATACGCCGCCGCGACAATGTTCGAGGGCACCATCGCCCACGGATTTCTGTGTTCGAGCTTCATTTCCACTGTCATCGGCACCCGGCTGCCGGGACCGGGCTGCGTCTATGTGGGCCAATCCTTGAAGTTCAAGGCGCCGGTGCGCCCTGGCGATACGGTGACGGCGCGCGCCGTGATCACCGAGCTGGTCCCCGGCCGCAATCGGGCCAAGCTGCGCACCACTTGTACGGTCGGCAGCACGGTTGTCATCGAGGGTGAGGCCGACGTTCTGGTGCCGTCGCGGGCGCAGGCGGCCGAGTAAGCTGTCCGCCCGACCGCTCACCGCACTTGATATCGCGGGTGGCGGCAGGTAAATCCCGCGGTCATGCGCTTATTCCGGCACATTCCCAGCGTCCCGGCCGACGCCCGCGGCGCGGTGGTCGCGATCGGCAACTTCGATGGCCTGCACAAGGGCCATCAAGTGGTCTTAGCGGCCGCGCGCGCGCAAGCCGATGCCCTAGGGCAGCCCCTGGCGCTGATGACCTTCCGGCCCCATCCGCGCCGGTTCTTCCGGCCCGATGATGAGCCGTTCCGCTTGACGCCGTTTCGCGGCAAGGTGCGGGCGACCGCGGCATTGGGCGTCGACATCCTGCTGGTCTGTCGGTTCGATGTAAAAATGGCGAATATCACCGCCGACGCCTTTATCGAAACGCTGCTGCACCAAGGCTTGGGCGCGTCCCATGTGGTTGTCGGCCATGATTTTGCCTTCGGCAATAAGCGCAGCGGAAATCCGGCGTTGCTGCAGGCGAGGGGCGCCGAACTGGGGTTCGGCGTGACCGTCGTCGGGCCCGCCAAAGACACCAACGAAGAGATTTATTCCTCGTCTGTCATCCGGCAATCGCTGCAGGATGGCCAGCCTCAGCGGGCGGCGGCATTGCTCGGTCGGTTGTGGGAGATCGAGGGTCGGGTTTTATCCGGCGACCAGCGGGGCCGAACCATTGGGTTCCCCACCGCCAATATCGATCCGGGCGAATATGTGCTGCCGGCGTATGGGGTCTATTCGGTGCGGGCCGGGGTGACCAAAGGCGACGATACCGAATGGTTCGATGGGGTCGCTAATTTGGGGGTGCGTCCCACGGTCGATGGCCATCGGCTGTTGCTCGAGACCCATCTGTTCGATTTCGCCGGCGATCTGTATGGCAAATATCTGCGGGTCGCCCTGGTCGAACATCTGCGTCCGGAGCGGAAATTCGAGAGTTTCGATGCCCTAAAACAGCAAATCGCCGTCGATAGCGAGCAAGCGCGCGAAAATCTCGCCGATTACGCAGCGAAATCGGGCGATTCAGTCGCAATTTAGGTAATATTAGCGCATATGCGGCGGGAACCTGATGGTTGCCCGCTTTTGTTGAGGGCACTATAAGCCAGCCCGATTGGCGTCGTCATATGGTCAGGCGCCGGTTCGAAGGATTCCTAATGGCAACCGATTATAAAGATACGGTTTTTTTACCGTCGACCGAATTTCCAATGCGCGCCGGCTTGGCCAAGAAAGAGCCGGAACTGCTCGCCCGTTGGGCGGCGATGGATCTGTTTGCCAAACAGCGCGAAGCCTCAAGGGGCCAAGAGAAGTTCATCCTTCACGATGGGCCGCCCTACGCCAACGGCAATCTGCATATCGGTCATGCGCTGAATAAGATCTTGAAGGACGTCATCAACCGCTCGCAGCAGATGATGGGCAAGGACGCCAACTATGTGCCGGGCTGGGATTGTCATGGCCTGCCGATCGAATGGAAGGTCGAAGAGAAATACCGCGCCGCTGGCCGCAATAAGGACGAGGTGCCGGTTCTCGAGTTCCGTCAGGAATGCCGCGAGTTCGCCCAGCATTGGGTCGAGGTGCAGTCGGAAGAGTTTCAGCGCCTCGGCGTGATCGGCGATTGGGCCAACCCGTATATGACGATGACCCGTCACGCTGAGGCGCAGATCGCCCGCGAGATCGGCAAGTTCGCCATGAACGGTGGGCTCTATCGCGGCGCGCGGCCCGTGCTGTGGTCGGTTGTCGAACGCACCGCGCTGGCCGATGCCGAGGTTGAATATGAAGACCATAAATCGCCGACCATCTATGTGCGCTTTCCCGTCGTAGACGCGAAACTGCCGGCGCTGGAAGGCGCGGGGGTGGTGATCTGGACGACGACCCCATGGACCATCCCGGGCAACCGCGCCATCTCTTTCGGCGACAGCATCGACTATGTGGTCTTCGACGTGACCGAAGTCGGCGAGGGCGCCGTCGCCAAGGTGGGCGACCGGCTGGTCGCCGCGGTGGAACTGCTCGAGGCATTCCGCAGCGATTGCGGGCTGGACGGTATTTCCGAAGTGGCCCGGATCAAGGGTGCGGAGCTTGCGGGCACGGTCTGCGCCCATCCGCTGCGCGGCCAGGATTTCGATTTCGATGTGCCGCTATACGCCGGCGATTTTGTCACCACCGAAACCGGCACCGGCTTCGTTCACATCGCGCCGAGCCATGGCGAAGACGATTACCGGCTGGGCCTGGCCCACAACCTGCCGATGCCCGATATGGTCGATGAGGATGGCAGCTATTACGACCATGTGCCGCTATTCGCCGGCATGGTGGTGCTGACCGATGACGGCAAGGACGGCAACGCCAATGGCGGCGTGATCAAGGCGCTGATCGGCGCCGGCCAGTTGCTGGCCAAGGGCAGCCTGCGCCATTCCTATCCCCATTCCTGGCGCTCCAAGGCGCCGCTGATTTTTCGCAACACCTCGCAGTGGTTCATCTCGATGGAGGATACCGCGCTGCGCGACAAGGCGTTGGCGGCGATCGACGAGACCCGCTTTGTACCGCCGGCCGGCAAGACCCGGCTGCGCTCGATGATCGAGAGCCGACCCGATTGGTGCATTTCGCGCCAGCGCGCCTGGGGGGTGCCGATCCCGGTGTTCGTCGAGAAAAAGACCGGCGAGTTGCTGCGCGATCAGGCGGTGTTCGACCGGGTCGCGGAGGCGTTCGAGGCCGAGGGCGGTGATGCCTGGTTCTCGAGCCCGGCCTCGCGCTTTCTTGGCAACGAATACGATGCCGATGCCTATGAACAGGTCTCCGATATCGTCGAGGTTTGGTTCGAGTCCGGCTCGACCCACAGCTTCGTCTTGGAAGACCGGCCCGAATTACAGTGGCCGGCGTCGCTCTATCTCGAAGGCTCCGACCAGCATCGCGGCTGGTTCCATTCCTCGCTGTTGGAATCGGCGGGCACGCGCGGCCGTGCCCCCTATGACGCGGTGCTGACCCATGGCTTCGTGATGGCCGAAGACGGCCGTAAAATGTCGAAATCCCTGGGCAATGTGGTCGCGCCGCAAAAGGTTTTAGAGCAATCCGGCGCCGATATTCTGCGCCTCTGGGTGGTGAGTTCGGACTATTCCGAGGATTTGCGGATCGGTCCGGAAATCTTAAAACACCAGTCCGATCTGTATCGCCGGATCCGCAACACTTTGCGCTTTATGCTGGGCAGTCTAGATGGGTTTGACGCGGCCGAACGGGTTCCGGTGGCCGAGATGCCCGAGCTCGAACGATGGGTGCTGCACCGCATCTGGGAGCTCGACCAGCTGGTGCGTCAAAGCGTCGATGATTTCGAATTTCATGCGCTGTGGACCGCCTTGCACAATTTCTGTGCGGTTGAGTTGTCGGCCTTCTATTTCGATATCCGCAAAGACGGGCTCTATTGCGATCCGGTGGACTCGGTTTCGCGCCGGGCCTGCCGCATGGTGCTCGATATTTTGTTCGATCACCTGACCGCCTGGCTAGCGCCGATCCTGTGTTTCACGGCCGAGGAGGCCTGGTTGTCGCGCAACGGTAGCGATGGCGACGAGAGCGTTCATTTACGCACCTTCCCGCAGGTCGATGAAAGCTGGCGCGACGATGCGCTGGCCGCGAAGTGGGAAAAGGTGCGCCGTCTGCGCCGGGTCGTTACCGGCGCGCTGGAAATCGAGCGAGCGGAAAAGCGCATTGGATCGAGCCTGCAGGCAGCACCGGATGTCTATGCCGACGATGACACGGTCGCGGCCATGGCCGGGGTCGATTTGGCGGAAATTTCGATCACTTCGGCGGCGACATTGATTGCCGGTGCGCCGCCGGCCGGTTCGTTTAGCCTGGAAGATGTGCCGGGTATCGGCGTTGTGCCGAAACTCGCCGACGGCGGAAAATGTGCGCGGTGCTGGCAGATTCTTCCCGATGTGGGTACCCACGGCCATGATGAGATTTGCGGCCGGTGCGCGGCCGCGGTGGAAAAATTACCCGACGCAGCGGAATAGCGGATAGGATCGAAGGATGCAGCGCTGGGCGCTAATATTCATCGTCGTGATCACGGTTCTGGATCAGATCACCAAGCAGATCATGATCGGGCTTGTGTTCGAGCCGCCTCGTGTCATCGAAGTCACATCCTTTTTCAGATTGGTGCCGGTGCGCAATACCGGCATCAGCTTCGGGCTTTTCGGTGCCGATAGCGACACGGCCCGCTGGGTGCTGGTGGCGTTGGCCGTTGTCATCATGATAGCGCTGGTGATCTGGCTGGTGCGCGCGGGCAGCGCTTATATTACCGTCGCGCTGGTGATGGTGATCGGCGGCGCGGCGAGCAATGTGATTGACCGGGCGCTATCCGGCGCGGTCATCGATTTTCTCGACTTCCACGTGGCCGGCGTCCATTGGCCAGCATTCAATCTTGCCGATAGCCTGATCGTCCTGGGCACGGCCATGCTATTGTATGACGGCTTGTTTGGTCCGGCGCGCGCGCTAAGATAGGCGCGTTTGTCGATGAGGGTCGTAACGAAATACTCAACGGAGTAAGTTGTCATGGGACGATCTGTCCAATCCAACAAATCGGCGACGCTAGGTGCGGTATCACCTGCGCGGTTGTTACACTGCCCGCGGCCGGTCCTATTGATGTTCGGTGCCGCCTTGATCCTGTCCTCGTGTGGGGATTCGACCAAACGCGCACTGGGCTTGTCGCGCACCGCACCGGATGAATTTGCCGTGGTCAAACGCGCGCCGCTTTCGCAGCCGCCCGACTTTAAGCTCCGCCCGCCGCGTCCCGGCGCCGAGCGGCCGGGTGTCGCTACCCCGCGCGAACAGGCGCGTGAAGCGATTTTCCGGGGCGACCAAGCCGATGCGACCCAAATACGACGCGAGGGCCCGTCAACGACGGCGGCGCCGCAAGAGGCGGTGAGCCAGCGCTCGTCTGGTGAATCGGCGTTTCTGGCCCGGGCCGGTGCTGACAATATCGATCCCGATATTCGCAGCAAGGTTGACCGCGAAGCCTCGTTATTGGCCGACGCTGATGTGAACTTTGTCCAGAAATTGCTGAATTTTAAGCCCGATAATGACGAAGTCGTCGATGCCGCGGCCGAAGCACGGCGTTTGCGGGAAAATCAGGCCCTCGGCCGGCCGGCGACCGAAGGCGATACGCCGTTGATCGAGCGCAAAACAAACCAATTGTTCAAAATTTTCTAGTACCACTCTCGTATCGGTGAACCGACGCGCTTCGACGTTGCAGGCGATCTCGCGGCAATGTGAGTGAACGCGTTTGATTTCGCGTTGCGTACGCGTGCGAAACCGCCATATGTGAACGGCATGATTTGGGAGACGAAAGTGCGAAATCGTAGCAAAACGAATTGGCGCGGACGGGTTTGGCCGGCCATCGGCGGCAGCCTCACGGCCATATTCCTGTTTACCGGCATTGCCGCACAACCTGCCGATGCCCAGATATTCAACCCGACGACCTATACGCTCGACAATGGTCTGCGGGTCGTCGTCATCGAAAACCACCGCGCGCCGGTGGTGACCCATATGGTCTGGTACAATGTGGGCGCCGCCGATGAGCCGCCGGGCAAGTCGGGGATCGCACACTTCCTCGAACATCTCATGTTCAAGGGCACTAAAAAGCGCGCGTCGGGCGAGTTTTCCGATATCATCGCGCGTAACGGCGGCCGGGAGAACGCCTTTACCAGCCAGGATTATACCGGCTATTTCCAAAGCATCGCTGCCGACCGGCTGCCGCTCATGATGGAGTTGGAAGCCGACCGTATGACCGGGCTGGTTTTAACCGATGACATTATCCAGCCCGAACGCCAGGTGGTGATCGAAGAGCGCCGGTCGCGCACCGACAGCAGCCCGCGTGCGCTTCTCAACGAACAGGTCACCGCCGCGACCTACAGCAACCACCCCTATCGCCTGCCGGTGATCGGCTGGGAACACGAGATCAGCGCCTTGACGCTCGACGAAATCGTTGATTTTTATAACACTTGGTACGCCCCCAATAACGCGGTCCTGGTGGTGTCGGGCGATGTCGAGCCGGAAGAGGTTCGCGCCCTGGCGGAAAAATATTACGGCCCGATCCCGGCCAAGACATTGCCGCCGCGGGTGCGGCCGAGCGAACCGCCCCAGCATGCGCCGCGCGAAGTCGTGTTGCGCGACGCGCGGGTTGATCAGCCAAGCTGGTCGCGCCGTTGGTTGGCGCCGAGCTATGTTTCCGGCGAGACGGAACATGTCTACGCCTTGGAAGTTCTGGCCCAAGTTCTCGGCGGCGGGTCGTCGAGCCGGCTCTATTCCTCCCTGGTGATCGATCAGGCATTGGCTGTGTCCGCCGGCGCCTGGTATTCGCCCGACAATCTCGACCTGACAACCTTCGGCATGGGCGTCAGCCCGCGGCCTGGGGTCGATGTCGATAAGCTGACGACTGCGTTGGAAGAACAGGTCGCGCGGTTCCTGGAAACCGGCGCCACGGCCGAAGAGGTCGAACGGGCCAAGCAGCGTTTGGTCGACAGTGCGGTGTTCGCCCGTGACAGCTTGGGCACCCCGGCGCGCATTTTTGGCGCCGCGCTGACGACGGGCCAGTCGGTCGAGGATGTGGAGCAATGGCCCAACCGCATTTCCGCCGTCACGGTCGAGCAGGTGAACGCGGCGGCGCGCGCCATATTGCGCCCCGAGACGTCGACCACGGGAATATTGTTGCCGCTCGGCAAAGATGGGAGATCCTAGGATGACCGCCTACACCAGAATTCTTGCGGGCCTCACTGTCCTCACCATCAGCGTCCTGGTATTTGCCGTTGCCACACCGGCGCGCGCCATTGAGATTCAGCGGGTGGTCAGCCCCGGCGGGGTCGAGGCGTGGCTGGTCGAGGACCACACTCTGCCTATTGTTGCTTTACGGTTTTCCATGATCGGCGGCGCCGCCACCGATCCGGCGGGGAAAGAAGGTCTCGCCAATATGGTTTCAGGACTGCTCGATGAAGGGGCCGGCGATCTCGATTCCCAAAGCTTCCGGCGGCAGCTTGAAGATAATTCCATATCGCTGAGTTTTAGCGCGTCGCAGGATAGTTTTTCGGGCAGCTTGCGGTCGCTGAAGCGCAACCAGGACAAGGCGTTTGACCTGTTTCACTTGGCCTTGACCGAGCCCCGTTTCGACGACGAGGCGGTCGAACGCATCCGGGCGCAGATTCTAACCGGCATTGCCCGCAGCAAGAACGATCCGAGTTCGATCGCCCGGCGGACCTTTTGGGCCTCGAATTTCCCCGATCATCCCTATGGGCGACGGTCGGGCGGCGAGGCGGAAAGTGTCGGCGCCATCACCAAGACCGATCTCACGACTTTTGTGAACCGGCGCATTGCCCGCGGCGACATGGTGATCGGCGTTGCCGGCGACATTAGCGCGGCCGAACTCGCGCCGTTGCTCGACACCACCTTCGGTGATCTGCCGGAGCGCGCCGAAGCCTTTTCCATCGGAACGGCGACCCCGGCGGCGCTGGGCGAAATTATTGTCGTCGATCAGGACGTGCCGCAGAGTACGGTGGTGTTCGGCCATCGCGGCCTGCCGCGCGACGATCCTGACTTTTACGCCGCCACGGTGCTGAACCATGTGCTTGGCGGGGGCAGTTTTACGTCGCGCCTTTACCAGGAAGTGCGCGAGAAGCGCGGCCTGGCCTATTCGGTGTTCAGCTATCTGCAACCGCTCGATCATGCCGCTCTTTGGCTCGGCGGCGCGGCCACTGAGAATAGCGCGGTCGGTCAATCGATCGACGTTATTCGCAGCGAATGGGCGCGCATGCGCGATATTCCCATCACGCAAGAACAGCTCGACGCGGCACGCGATAACATCACCGGCTCGTTTGCCTTGCGTTTCAGCAATACCGGCGCGATTGCCGGCATGCTGGTCGCCATTCAGCGCCAGGATTTAGGCATCAACTATATCGACGAGCGCAGCAAATTCTTCGAGGCGGTGACCCTGGAAGACATCAACCGCATCGCCAAGAAGTTCCTCGACCCGGATGCGCTGACCATCGTCGTGGTCGGCAAACCCGAAGGCGTCAAGCCGACCAAGAAGCCCGACGCCGGATAAGCCACGGGCGGAGTGGAAGTTCTTATGGGCGCGGGCCGTGCGTTCGATCATGTGGTTTTAGCTGTCCATGATCTCGCGGGCGCAGCGCGGATATATGAGACACTGGGGTTTTCGCTAACGCCGCTTGCCCATCACGAAGACCGTATGGGAACGTCGAACCGTATCGCCCAATTTCAAGAGCAGAATTTTATCGAGCTCCTCGAGGTGGATCGCCCTGACACTTTGGCGCCGCATGATTTCGCCGTCTCGCCGCCCTTCTTTAGTTTCGGAGCCCATAACCGGGCGGCACTTGCCGAGCGCGAGGGCCTGTCCATGCTGGTGTTTGCCGGCGACGATGCGCGCGCGGATGTGGCTTCGTTTGCGGCGAAGGGCGTGCCGACCTACGCGCCGTTCGACTTTGAACGGCAGGCCCGTCTACCCGACGGTAAGAGCGTCACGGTCGCCTTTTCGCTCGCCTTTGCCACGTCCCCGGACTTGCCCAACATGGCGTTCTTCGTCTGCCAGAACCGCGCGCCGGAATATTTCTGGAAGCCCGCATTCCAATCCCATGAGAATGGCGCGCTAGGCATAAGGGCGATCTATCTGTCGTCGCGCGATCCCGACCGGGATGCCGCGTTCATTGGCAAGATGTTCGACGGCGAAATAACCGCCGTTGCGGGCGGGCAGCATGTCGCCTGTGGCGCACAGCAAGAGGTGCGCGTTCTCACGCCGGCGACCATCTCCGAATTAGACCCCTCGTTTACGATGGAAGATTTGGATAGACCTGTACTCGCTGGCCTCGCCATCGCCTGCGGCGAAGAGAGACAGACAACACCAGCGGCGGCGGCCTGTGGGGCTTTTATCGAGTGGGTTCGCAGGTAACCGGCGCCGCCGGCGATCGATATTCGCCGGACGAGAGGGGATATTTTTTCAGACGTTGCGGTCGGCTGAAGCCTTTTCGTGCAGCGCAACACGCTGGCGGTCCCAAGATTGTATTTTTTGTACAAACTCATCCTGGGAGCGCTTCAAAACTTCGACAGCCTTCGTAGTGGCGATTGATGCGTCGACGATTAGTTGGTCTGGCGACAGGTCGCTATCGTGCAGGCGCCGGACCGCGCCTTGCAGTCTCTCAAGCTCGACTTCGATCTCTTCGCGGACTTCGATTTCGTAATCGTGCTTTGCCCTGACTTGCGCCAACACATCATCTTCCGCCAATTTGAGTTCAAGTAACCTGTTTATTTTTGATCGTGCCGATCGACCGCCTAACTTCCAACTGATGAGGCCGAACAAAATTCCGATTAGTACGCTGCCAATAAGTACCGCGATAATGAACGTGATCGGGGCTCCCGAAATGGACTGCCATTCCCTGCCGAAAAATTCCGTAACTTCCTGATGGCGGATCATTGAACAATATACCTCTCAGTATACCTGGCCGCGGGTCGAGAATGGTCGCCGCCATATCTGTGTAAACAAGATGATGTGCCGACAGCCGATGCGACGAATTGCGCTTGATCAATGCGAACCGCGATCCGATTCCGCTCTATCCGATGATCGCTTATAATTAATTCCTGCCCTCGCGGCGATGGAATTTTCACCGGCGTGTCAGAGTGTGGATGAACGGTCGTTTCGGCGACTCGGCATTCTGTCCACAATGGGCTGGTTGCCGCACCTTTGGCGGCGATGCAGACTGCGCCGACTCGGCACCCAAGCGGCACAATTACCCGATGCTTTACCGTCAGGATATCACGGCCTGTCTCTCGACCACGATCGGCGATCGCGGCGCGAGCGAGACGGCCTTCAACGACGCACTCGCGGGAGCGCAAGACGCGCTGGCCTGGCTGCGTGCCGAGCTCGACGGCGGCGGGCTGCCGGCCTTTGACATGTGCCGCCAGACGGCGGACTTGGCGGAGTTATCGGACCTGGCCGAAGGCTTTCGCAAAAACTGCGATACGGTTGCCGTTCTGGGCACCGGCGGATCGAGCCTCGGCGGACAAGCGCTGTGCGCCCTGTCGAGCGATCACGCGGCGCCGCAGATGCGCTTTTTGGATAATATCGATCCGGACAGCTTGGATCGGGTGTTCGACGGCACGGCGCCCGAACGCCTCGGTCTGGTGGTCATCTCCAAATCCGGCGGCACCGTCGAAACTCTGGCCCAAGCGCTGACCATTGTGCCGCGATTGGGTCCGGGGGCGGATAAACGGGTTGTCGTCATCACCGAGCCGGGCGATACGCCGCTGCGCCGGTTTGCCGCCGATTTGAAGCTCACGACCTGCGATCATGATCCCGGAATTGGCGGCCGATATGCGGCGTTGAGCCTGGTCGGGCTGTTACCCGCGCTGATCGCCGGCATCGACGGCGCTGCGGTGCGTGCCGGCGCGGCCGAAACCCTGGCTCAAGCGCTATCGGCAGACCGCGCAGCCGATGTTCCGGCGGCGGCCGGCGCCGCGGTGTCAGTGGCGCTAAGTC
The DNA here is from genome assembly GCA_013003285.1 of Alphaproteobacteria bacterium. GTDB lineage: Bacteria > Pseudomonadota > Alphaproteobacteria > UBA6615 > UBA6615 > JABDJY01. The sequence goes on from JABDJY010000078.1 coordinate 17,534, forward strand.
AGGAGCGGAATATCGGTATTTCGGTATTGATGCCCTATAGCGACCGGCTGGCTAAATTTGCCCAATGGTCTCTGCAAATTTGGGCCGAGAGCCTGGGCAAGGGCGGCAAGGGCACGACCCCGGTGGCGGCGCTCGGCGCGGTCGATCAGCACAGCCAGCTGCAGCTCTATCTCGACGGGCCTGCCGACAAGATGTTCACCATTGTCGCACCCGCCCATGCCGGTACGGGCGCAACGATCGACACCGACATTGCCGGCGAGCTCGGTCTCGATTATCTGGCGGGCCGCACGGTCGGCGATTTGATGGCCGCCGAACAGCAGGCGACGGTCGATGCACTGTCCGCCAAGGGACGGCCGACCCGGGTTCTGGCGGTCGATAAGGTCGATGCGGCCACCCTCGGCGCATTGATGATGCACTATATGCTCGAGACTGTGATCGCCGCCCGATTGCTCAATGTGGATCCGTTCGATCAACCGGCGGTCGAGGATGGCAAGGCGCGCGCGCGCGCCTATATGGAAGCCAAGACATGACCATTCGCATGCTGCCCGAGACCGTGGTCAACCGCATCGCCGCCGGCGAGGTGGTCGAACGGCCGGCCGCCGCGGTCAAAGAACTGGTGGAGAACGCGCTCGATGCCGGCGCCCACCAGATCGATATCGTGCTGCGCGATGGCGGCCGCACGCTGATTTCTGTCACCGACGATGGCTGCGGCATGACCGCCGACGAGATGATCCTGGCGGTCGAACGGCACGCCACGTCGAAGCTGCCCGATGACGATTTGAGCCATATCGTCACCATGGGGTTCCGCGGCGAGGCCCTGCCGTCGATTGGCGCGGTAAGCCGCCTCACCATTACCTCGCGGCCACGCGACGGCGAGGCCTGGCAATTGCTCATCGAGGGTGGCCGCAAGGGTAAACCGCAGCCGGCGTCCCACGCCTATGGCACAAGGGTCGAGGTACGGGACTTGTTCTACGCCACCCCGGCGCGCCTGAAATTCCTCAAAACCGAGCGCACCGAACTCGATCACGCGGTCGACGCGGTGCAGCGTCTGGCGATGGCCTATCCCGAAGTCGGCTTCTCGGTAAGCGACGGCGAGAAAATTCGTTTCGCCTGTTCCAGCGAAACCGACCTCTCCGGCGACGACGCGGCCCTGCTGCGCCGGCTTGCCGCCGTCATGGGGCGCGATTTCTCTGAGAATGCGCTGACCGTCGATGCGGAGCGCGACGGGATACGCCTGTTCGGCTTCGCCGGTCTGCCGACCCTTAACCGCAACACCACGCGTCACCAATATCTATTCGTGAACGGCCGACCGGTGCGCGACAAGCTGCTGCACGGCGCGGTGCGCGGGGCCTATCAGGACTTCCTCGCCCGCCAGCGCCATCCCCTGGTGGCCTTGTTCGTGGAGATCGACCCGCAGCTGGTCGACGTTAATGTGCATCCGGCGAAGACCGAAGTGCGGTTCCGCGATGCCGGCGTCGTTCGGGGCCTGATCGTCGGTGCGCTGCGCCACGCTCTGGCCGAAGCCGGGCACCGGGCGTCGACCACCGTCGCCGATGCCGCCTTGGGCGCGCTACGCCCGGCGAGCGGGCTGCCCTATCCCGGCCGCACCGCCTACCCCACATCCGGAACGAGCGTGCCGAGCGAACTGGCGGAGGTGGTTGCCGCCTATTACGCACCGGTCGAGAGACAAATCCCCGGCCTCGACGGCGCCTCGGCCGCCGCGCCGGCCTCACTCGAGGATGACGCCGCCGCCATGGTCGGTGGCGATCACCCGTTGGGTGCGGCGCGGGCCCAGGTGCACGAGACCTATATCGTTGCGCAGACCGGCGATGGCATTGTTATCGTCGACCAACACGCGGCCCATGAGCGGCTGGTCTATGAGCGGATGAAGAAGGCCTTGGATAATGGCGGCGTCGTGCGCCAGGGCCTGTTGCTGCCCGAGGTGATCGATCTCGACGACGCCATCGCCACGCGGTTGGCAGAACGCGCCGAGGAACTCGCCGAATTGGGCCTGGTGCTGGAAAAATTCGGCTCCGGCGCGGTGGTGGTGCGCGAGGTACCGGCGCTGTTGGGACAGACCGATGTGGCGGCGCTGGTGCGAGATCTGGCCGACGATCTGGCCGAGCTCGATACCGCCTTGGCGCTTCGCG
>JABDJY010000083.1 GCA_013003285.1 Alphaproteobacteria bacterium
TCATGTTGCAGGCAATGGTCATGGCGCTCCCGATCGACAGCAACGCCCCGAGCGTGACCGCTTCGACTCCAGGGCGCAGCATGATCAACACGCCGGCAAATCCAAGAGCGCAGGCAGCCCAGCGGCGCGCCCGCACTATTTCATGCAGAACGAACGGCGCCATCATGGTGGCGAACAGGGGCGCGGTGAAATTAAGCGCCACCGCCTCGCCGACCGGCAGCACGGCAAGCGCGCTAAACCACATCAATGTCCCGCTGGCCGACAAGATGCCGCGCACCAAATGCAGGCGCGGGCGTTTCGGGCGGATACCGGCCAGCCCGCCGCGCATCACCAGGGGCAGCATAAAAACCAGCCCGGCGAACGAGCGCAGAAACGCCGCCTCGAAGGGATGGACTTCCTGCGTGGCGAAACGGATCAATCCGGCCGCTATGGCGAAGAAAAAGGCCGAAATCACCATGTACAGAGCGCCCCGTGCGGGCGCCGACATGGCGAAACGGCCCTCAAAGATCTGAGCGGGCATGGACGGCACACTAGAGCAGTATCCGCGGCGAAGATACGCCCGCTGTGCACAGCTGAAGGTCCCCCGCGACAAGGCTAGGCACCCGGCAAGGGCTGCGGCATACTGCGGGCACAGGCACGATCAAGTGCCGCGGCGGACCCGCGTTGACATGGCGCGCGCTACGGTGTTTATCAGCCGCGTATTTAGCCCGGTTCAAGCTGGGGAAAGAGGGCAGTCGTCAACGAACGCGCTGTCGAAACAACAGACGAATAACGATATATCGGGGCGGATTTATGAGTGACTCCAAAAAGGTTTATTCCGATGCCACAGCGGCCCTCGACGGCCTGCTGTCGGACGGCATGACCATCCTGGCGGGCGGTTTTGGCCTGTGCGGCATTCCAGAGCATATGATTTTGGCGATCCGCGATTCCGGCGTGCAGAACCTCACGGTGGCGTCGAATAATTGCGGTATCGACGATTTCGGGCTCGGCCTGTTGCTGCAGACCAAGCAGATCAAGAAAATGATCTCGTCCTATGTCGGCGAGAACAAACTGTTCGAAGAGCAGTTCCTGAACGGCGAGTTGGAGCTTGAGTTCAACCCGCAAGGCACGCTGGCCGAACGGTGCCGCGCCGGCGGCGCCGGCATCCCGGCCTTCTTCACCAAGACTGGCGTCGGCACGGTGATCGCCGAGGGCAAGGAAACTCGCGACTTCGACGGCCAGACCTATCTGATGGAACGCTCGCTGACCGGCGATCTGGCCATCGTCACCGCCTGGAAGGGCGACAAGGCCGGCAATCTGGTGTTCCGCAAAACCGCGCGTAACTTCAACGCCCCCATGGCGACGGCGGGCAAGAACTGCGTCGTCGAGGTCGAACATCTGGTTGAGGTCGGCGATCTCGATCCCGATCAAATTCACCTCCCCGGCATTTACGTCGATCGTATTTTCGAAGGCCATAGTTTCGAAAAACGCATCGAACGGCGCACCGTTCGCGACGCCTAATCGGCCCGGACGCAAAGACCGACGCAAAGATAATAAGGAGACAGAAAATGGCTTGGACACGCGATCAGATGTGCGAACGCGCGGCGTTGGAACTGGAAGACGGATACTATGTCAATCTGGGGATCGGCATGCCAACGCTGGTCGCTAACTTTGTCCCCGACGACATGCAAGTGACCTTCCAGTCGGAGAACGGCATGCTCGGCATGGGCGCCTTTCCGCTGGATAACGAGGTCGACGCCGACCTGATCAACGCCGGCAAGCAGACCATCACCGAGCTACCGGAATCGGTCTATTTCGACAGCGCCACCTCCTTCGCCATGATCCGCGGCGGCCATATCAACGTCTCGATCCTCGGCGCATTGCAGGTGGCGCAGAACGGCGATCTCGCCAACTGGATGATCCCGGGCAAGATGGTCAAGGGCATGGGCGGCGCCATGGATTTGGTCGCCGGCGTCAAGCGTGTGGTGGTGTTGATGGACCACAACGCCAAGGACGGCTCGCCCAAGCTGCTCAAGCAGTGCGATCTGCCGCTGACCGGCGCCGGCGTTGTCGATATGGTGGTTACCGACCTCGGCGTGTTCGAGATCGATAGTGAAGGTATGCATCTGCGCGAGGTGGCGCCCGGCGTCAGCGTCGACGAAATTCGCGAGCGCACCGACGCCGAATTCGTCCACTAGCGGCCCAATCGTCGTCGTGTGCGGCAGACAATGCGTGATCTGCTGACACGACGCCTGGCCGGACAATAGCGGCCCCTGATGGCCGCGCCCCGTAATGAATCCAAGCTCGGTCTGGCGGCCGGTCTGGCGGTGCTGTTCATCTTTGCCGGCACCCTGGTGGTGTCGCGCATGGGCGCCATCAACACGCTGACGATTTACGACGTCACCGCCCTGCGCTTCGGCATCGCCGCGATCTGCGTCCTGCCCTTTCTGGGTAAGGTCGACTGGTCCCAACTCACCTGGCGGCGTTCGGCGACCCTGGCGATCGTCGGCGGCGCGGTGTTCGCGCTGTTCCTGCTCGGCGGCTTCGTCTTCGCGCCGGTGGCTCATGGCGGCATCGTCGTCAATGGCGCCATGCCGATCTTCGCCGCGTTGATGACCTGGTTTCTGTTCCAAGAAGGCCTGGGCCGCTGGCGCATGGCGGGGATCGCGCTGATCGTCGTCGGCGTCGCGGCGACCGGCTGGGACGCGCTGGAATTCGGCGCCCCCGGACAGTGGCGCGGCCATTTGCTGTTTCTCGGGGCGGCGGCCTGTAATTCGGGCTTTCTCACCGCCGTGCGCGGCTGGCGCATCGGCGCGCTGGAAGCCCTAACCGCCGTGATGGGATTAAACGCGCTGATATATCTGCCGATCTGGTTGCTGTTCCTGCCCTCCGCCTTGGGCCAGGCGCCGTGGCAGGAGATCGCGCTACAGGGTATCTATCAGGGCGTTATCGCCGGCTTCGGCGCCGGCTTCATGATCGCCTATGCCGCCCGCACCCTGGGCTCGACCCGTCAGGCGGCCGTCATGTCCGGCGCACCGGCCCTGGCGCTTCTCATGGCGATTCCCCTGCTCGGCGAGATCCCGACCTGGATCAGCATCGCCGGCGTGGTCATCGTCACCGCCGGCATACTGGTAACGCTGGGTCCCCGCCTGTTCCGCCCGACGCCCCGCACCGAACCGGGCCCATCGTGAATTCCGGCCAGCCGAATTATCTGATCGGGCTGACCTGCGGCCTAGCGGTCCCGTTCATCTGGGGCGCTTGGATCGTCGCCTCGCGCTTCGGCGTCACCCATGCGCTGACCGCCTATGATGTGAGCGCGCTCAGGGTCGGGGTGGGCAGTCTAGTCGTCCTGCCGATCCTGCTGACCCGTGGCCTTAGCGGTTTGGCGCTGGGCCGCGCCTTTATCATTTCGGTCGGCGCCGGCGCGCCCTTCGCGCTGACCTCCTTTACCGGCATGTCCTTGGCGCCGGTCGCCCACGCCGGGGTGCTGACCAACGGTTCCATGCCGATCTTCGCGGCGATCCTCGGGGTGTTTTGGCTGCGCGAGCGCCCCGGCCCGCAACGGCTGGTCGCCATCGCTCTGATTATCGTCGGCGGATTGCTGATCGGCGGCGATAGTTTCACCGGTACTGCCGCACCGCTGCAGTGGCTGGGCGATATTTTGCTGGTCGCCGCCGGGGGCATATTCGCGCTGTATATGACCGCGCTGCGCAAATGGCAGCCGGAGATAATGCAAACCATCGTCGCGGTGCCGGTGGTCAGCGCCGTGCTTTACATACCCATTTGGGCGCTGTTCCTGCCGTCCAGCCTGTTGCGCGCCGAAAGCTTTCCGCCCTGGCCCGAGGTCGCCCTGCAGGCAGGCTTCCAGGGCGTCATCGCCAGCGTCATCGTCGTCATGCTGCTGACCCGCGCCACAAGGTCGGTCGGCGCGACGACCATCGCGGTTTTCCTCTCCGGCGCGCCGGCGCTGGCGGTTGTGTTCGGTATTTTTCTGCTCGACGAGCTGCCCACACTGCTCGCCTGGGCCGGCCTCGCGGTCACCACTGTCGGCATGGTGTTGGCGGTCGAGCGCCGCAAAGCGACTGCCTAGCCGACCGGCAAGCGCAGCACCATGCGGTTGATGGCGTTCATCACGCCGTAGAATTTGTCGAACTGGCTCTTGAAGGCGTCATAGTCCAGGTCGGCCCGTTTCGCCTGGATCGCCCCGTGGATCGCCGCCAGATCGCGTTGGCCGTCGCACAGCGCCGCTATGGCGCGGGCCAGGGGGGGCATCAGCATATACAGCTTATGGCCTTCGGTCGCGACGCTGATCTTACCGCCCGCCGGCATTTGCTGGGCCGCCTGCTCGGCCGTCAAACCGATCAGAGTTGGGATCGCCGCCGGGCTGTCAGGGTTTGGCGGCGATCGTGAATTATCCGCCCGCACGGCGTAGAAAACATGCATCTTTTGGTTGCCCAAAAAGAGCTCGGCAAAGGCGGCGCGCGCCAGCGGATCGAGCGCCGCCAAGGTCTTCTTCAGTTGCGGGTCGCGAACCAGATAGAGCGGATCGTAGCGATAGGGTTCGAGGAATGTGACCAGACGCAATCCAGCGCTCGCCACAAGGTCGATAACTTCCGGCACCCGGTAGGCCCGGTCACGGGCGTGGAGAAAAATATCGTAGAGCCCCGGATCGCCGCCATCCTGATGGTCGCTCACCAGCCGGTTTCGGTTGATCCAGGCTGTCGGCGGCAGATTTTCGATCAAGCGGCGAGTCGTCGCGACCCTGTCCTGGTCGTCGCACTCGCCCGGCGGCGCCAGCACGCCCATCATTTCCTGCACGTGATAGACGCCGATACGGCCCAGCGCCCCATAGACCATGACGCCGATGCCGCCATCGGGCGCCAGCACATTCGTCAGCGCCGCCAAGCCGGCATTGGGGTCTTCCAAATGGTGTAGAACGCCGCAGCAATCGATGTAGTCCCAGGGCCCCGGCGCAATCTCGGCGACATCCAACAACGAGCCGCGCACAAAGCGGATGTTGGTCAGCCCGCGTATCTTCGCCCGCTCCTCGGCGATCGCCTGACTGTGTTCGCTTTGGTCCAGATGGACCACCTCGCCCGGCACACTAACGTCGGTCATTTGCTGGGCCAGCATGATGGCGCCATCGCCCGTTCCCCCGCCGGCGACCAATACCGACAGCGGCTTCGACAAATCGCGCCGGCCGCCGAACACATAATGGTTGATCTCGGCCAGTTGGCTCGGCGAACCGACAATCAGCCGCTTTTTCTCGTCTGCCGGTTTGCGTTCGGGATAGGGGTAGGCCTCGTACTGCGATTGGACCAGTTGATCGCGGCGGCCAGAATCAGACATGGGCTGGGTCAGACATGGGTGGCCGCTAACCGTCGATATCGATCACGAGCCGGCCGGTCGCCTGACGGC
>JABDJY010000087.1 GCA_013003285.1 Alphaproteobacteria bacterium
TCAAGAAGCAGTTCCGCCAGTTGTTTACTCCAGCGACCCATATGCGTCTCATAGGCCTCACCATTGGTAGCGGTAAATGCAAGCGCGACCGACATGCCATCCTCCCCGATGTCAAATATACAATCAAAGGTTGTTTAACCCTTTGGTAACCATAGCAATCTGTTGCTGCCCTGGCGATAGATCAAATTGTATATGGTTAAGAGCGGTGGGGTTTGGTGGTTTTCCGCGGATACCGGCAGATGTCAAAACACTGTCCAAAAACCCGTCCAAAAGCTCGGTGGTTCAGGACTTTGTTGCACGCGCTCTATCGCGCATGCGGTGTAGGTTCGACGGCCGGTTTGCGCCCGAAAGCCGCCGTAAAACGCGATGGGTGATCACGATGGGTTTTGATCCTAAGCGGTCGTGCGCGCCAATATGGCGATGGAATAGTGCTACGATGCACAGATCAAAATAACTGTTCGTTGGTGCCGCCTTGAAACTTCCCTCTGGTCTCGAGATTTTGGAGAACGAAGAGGGCTTTGGACCCGAAGCGAAGACCGGAGATACGGTCGTTTATAATGTCCGTATCTTTCTGAATCGCGGCGACGAAGTCCCAATTAATGAAGCATCGGTAGACCGGGGCATCCCTGATGAACTGATCCGTCGTGAAAGCGGCCATATTTTCGTCGATCACGTTTCGACACTTGGTAAACGCCACGCAATCGCGGGCATCGAGAAAGCACTTATTGGTATGCGGGCTGGCGGTTTTCGGAAGCTTCGCGTCGGTCCACATCTCGCATATAGGGATCGCGGTGTGCCGGGACTGATTCCGCCTGATGCGGTCCTCAACATCAACGTCTGGCTCCGCGAAATTCGCTAACAGCGACAAAACGGTCGTGTTTTGAAGGCCGCTGTTATGTTGCGGGATGATCCCTCACGGAAATCACACGATCGTCGATTAAGAGGATTTGGTAAGCGTCTGCCGCCCAGCGAATAAACACGCTAAACCGAATACGATCAGGACTCCCGGCAGGAACCAAAGCGTCCAGAACGAAACTATCTTGGCGTCGTCTGGATTGTCGTCCTTGTAGGCGACGGTCACATTATCGCCGACGCTAAAAGGCGACGGCCACAGGCCTGGTTTAGCTTTGAACACGACGCTGGCCCCCTGATCGAGAGACCGATAGCGAACAATCGGATAATAGAGCTTCGAACCTCGCGCCCCACGCTCGCCGACAATCTCCATTACCAACCCCGGAGCCCTTTCCGAGTAGCGAACAAATTCCAAGGTCGAGAAGAGAATCCAGATGCCTGCGATCATCAAGCCTACGCCTCCGACCAGCAGGAAAGCGCCAGTGAAGCGCTGTTTCAAAGACTTGCTGAAAATGGCCATGCGTACGGATTTATCCGTTTTCTATTTCGTACCGAAATCGATCCAGCATCTCGCGAAATGGATCATCTTGACCACCCTGATCGCGCTATCAGGATTCTTCGGTTTCCCACTTCAGCAAGGTCAGTGTGTCCTGCACTCGTTCGTAAGTGTTGGTATGATAGGCGTCCGGTTCGACAATCTCTAACCACTGCGCCCATGCAGCAACTGCGTCAACTTCCGCCGCAGTCAGTAAAGGCCAACGCGGGAGAAAAAAGTCGTCCCAGTAGTTTGGCTCCGGGCTGCGATTGAGGCAGCCAATCAGCGAGTCGTAGGCGTTGGTATCAGTACGTTTTTCCTTGAGCCCTGCGGACATTATACCCGGCAGGTAGTAGCAAAAGGCTTCTGGCGCAAACCAGAACACAGCGTCTGGGCATTGCTGAATTTGGTCAAAGGTTACGTCTTGCCACCGCAAACCTTCAAACGACCTCACCTCTGCGTACTCGGCGTCGGACAATTGCATCGAGTCGGTCATGACCGATGGAGCTGTTCGCCCAGCGAAGGCTTGGACTATTTTCTCCAGTGCGATTGCGGCTTGAGTATCGGTTCTTTCTTTCGTCATGAGCTAAGCATCTCGATCTGCTCGCAACGCGACACCGCACTTATGGCAGTTCTTTGGAACACCCAACCTGACCTGCCAGCCAAGATTGGCGCGGCATTTTGGGCAGCGTTTCGCAAACTGCAAGATCGCCAGGACGATGGCAGCACCGAAAAACGTGCCAATCAAGTTAGCTTCCGTGTTTTCTGATAACTCCAGGAACTCGATCGCGAGAACCATGCTCACCGCATAGATCCAGAAAGCGACGAACAGGCCGATCGTCGAATAGTGGTGTCGGCGTAGCTTCTGGAGTGCTTCAGGCGACAACAAGAACCGCGTCCGCGTCTGATGTGATGTGTTGCTAAAATTCCCTGCCATCGCATAACGCTGGTTCGTTAACACTCTCTTTCAGCTGTTCAAGATTAGACTTCATCGATTTAACGCATCACATCGTGTGGAAGACCGCGGGTCGCAGTCTGACCGGTAGTGCTTTGTTAGCTTTTGGTGAACGGCAGGAATTGGCTAGTTCCTGCGGTCAACAGCGCCCCTTAGTCACGATCAGTTTACATCTGAAAAACAGACGTGCCGAGTATTGATACCCGTTATATATATGCAGCGGACGGCTCTTGTTTCGGCAGACCTAATTTAAGAAATAGGGCCTTTAGGAAACACGGCCGACCTTAATGTTATGGCAACGTTGTGCATGAGAGCATAACAAGCCAAGCATGACCGACTTCGCAATAAAACACGCGTGCGCGCCGTGAAACTTCTAAATCAGGGCCATTATTTCGAGCGGCGCGGTAACAAATTTATCTACCGGCCCACGATATTCAGTGCTGGCTTCTTACTTTCATCCGAGCAGAAGGACCGACTGCTCGGCGAGTTGACGCGACTTCAACGACGTTTCTTCGTTGAAGGGGTTATCCTGATTGCGCTGGTCGCCGGTGTATTTATGGCCGGTATCGTGCGCAGCCCGGCGCCGATAGCGTGGTTTATGCTCGCGAGCATCGGTACTGTGTTGTTACTTTTCATAACCGCCATCTACCGCCAGCGTCGTTTGATCGACGCAATTCTCGGTCACTACACCCCTGACGTTCCCCGTAAGCCGATCCAGCAGGCGTTGGCTCAGCCAAGACCAATTCTTGCTAGGCGCTATGCGATACCAATCATGCGCAGCACGATCGGTCTGATTTTGTTGGCAACTATTGCTGTAGATGCCTTTGCCCTTTTTCCCATCATCGCCGCGTTGCGCTCGCGACAAATTGCAGACGGACCGGCCGACAATGAAGCCATCACTGAGATGCTGTCGCTAACCCTCTACAACGTCCAATACTGGCTGGTGATTGCGGCTATCAACATCGTCCTGTTGTTATGTGCAGTCTTCTTGGTACGGGAGGAGCGGCGTTTACGTGCCCTTTCTGATTTTGACGGGCCCGGTATGGACTCCAACCCTCCGTGAGTGCGGATAACTTTGATAGAACCCAAAGGAACGTCAAAGCCGATGAATTGATCTCAGCGGCTAGATCATCAGACCTTTTGCTGGATTACCGCTGCATACATCTCGGCTTGATCCAATAGCCGAGGCAAACCAACCTAAAGCTAACGATGATGAAGTTATTGGAAAAGAGAACAAGTGTTTCGGCCGGCGAGTTTCCAAAGCTGGTAAAGGCCAACTGGCCCATCGGCAAGGTCACGCTCTACGATGATCGTTTTATCATATCGGCTGGTTTTGAAGAATACACGCTGCTTTTTACCGACATTGATTACCTCGACATCAAAGTGGGCCAGCTGAATTTTTACCACCACAATCCAAATATCATCAAAGATATAAGCCTAAATGGGTTTCTAATTCCGGGGATCATCCGGAAAGCAATTACGCAATACAATCTTCAGGTACTGGTTAAGTAGTCAAACGTTCCTGTGAGGATGGCAGCCTGTGGCTAATTCCCGCCTTCAGCGGCCACTCTCAACCATGACCGGTATGCCCCGACACCGGACAAGGGAAAATCTAAGACTAAAGTCGCCCAACTCTCGTGTTGGTAGGCTTTCAAGAACGAATGTTTATGAAACGCTTTCGCGTTTGCCGGAGATCAGCGACCGGTCGATTGCGGTCAGCACCTCCACGTCGTGGATCATCTGTTCGGGGGTGAATTTATACTCGGCCCGCCCGGCAATCGCGTCGGCGAAGCCTTCCATATTGGCCTTCACGGGATTGACCGCCTCGACCTTGCGGATTTCGGTGGTGCCGTCGGTGCGCGAAATTTCCAGTTCTCCGGGGTTCAACACCTTGGCCCAGGCGTCCGACCCGAACACATTCAGCATGCGGCTGATCGGGGTCACCATGATATTGCCGATATAGGCGGTGGCGCCGCTCTCGAAAGTCAGTAGGGCGGTGGCGGAATCGAGGGGTTGGATGCGGTCGACGGTCTGCGCGTAGACCTCCTTGACTGGCCCCAGATAGGAGCAGAACAGGTCGATATAGTGGCTGCCCATATGGTAGAGGCCGCCGCCCGGCGCTTCGTTGGGGTCGTGGCGCCAGCTGACGAAGCCGGACAATGTATCGTGGCTGGTATTGCCTTCCAGATGCATGATGGTGCCGAATTCGCCGGCCTCGATCATCCGTTTGATTTCGCTTTGCGGCGCGCCGTAACGCTGGTTGTGGCCCAGGCCCAATTGAATGCCAGCCTCTTTCGCGGCCGCCACCGAGCGCCTGGCATCGGCCGGGTTGAGGGCGAACGGTTTTTCGCTGAACACATGTTTGCCGGCCGCCGCCGCCGCGATGATCTGCTCGGTATGCAGGCTGTGGGGGGTGACCAGGACGACCGCATCGACCTCCGGGTCGTCGAGGGCGTCTTGAAAATTGGCGGTGAGCTCAAGCCCCTGCTCGGCGGCATAGTCGCGCACGCCGTCGATATCGAGGTCGACCACCCGGCGGATTTTGACCTTATCGCTTTTATTGTGGACCGCGTCGATATGCATGCGGCCCCACCAGCCGAGGCCGATTATCGCTGTATTCAGCATGATTTCTCCCTGTATATGTACCTTATTGGCAAAGCTTATTTGCCCTAGATTAGCATCAAACCCGGACATGGGGGCAGGGGTCCATATTGAGAAAACCGCTGCGATATGGTTTTGTGAGCCATCGGTGGAATGGTAACAGAGGCGTGCGAAACACCCTCGCTGGAGTAAAAGCATGAAGTTCGGATTATTCGGTAGCGCCCAGGCAAAACGGGGCCAAGGTCCCGACGTCGATAGCGCGAAAGGTTACCGCGACTATCTCGAATATAATATCGAGGCGGAAGGGCTGGGCTTTTACAGTGCGTTTGCCGTCGAACATCATTTCACCGGCTTTGGCCAGGTTTCCGCGACCCTGAACCTGATGACCTATCTGGCGGCGCAAACCTCCACCCTGCGCCTGGGCACCGCGGTCATGGTGCTGCCCTGGCACAATCCGGTATTGCTGGCCGAGCAGGCGGCGACGGTCGATCTATTGTCGGGCGGCCGGCTCGATTTCGGAGTCGGCAAGGGCTACCGCTACAACGAGTTCGAAGGTTTCGGCATCCCCATGGAGGAAGCCGCCGGCCGGTTCGAGGAATCCCTGGACGTGCTGACCCGCGCCTGGACCACCGATGAGCCCTGGTCGCACGAAGGTAAGTACTGGCAGTTCAAGAACGTTCTGGTCGAGCCGCCGACCATTCAGGCGCCGCACCCGCCCTTCTGGATGGGCGCCGGCAGCCCGAACTCGATCGAAGGCGTCGCCGAGCGCGGCTATAATCTGTTGCTCGATCAATTCGCGCCGATCAGCGTGATCCTCGAGCGGATCAGCGTCTTCCGTGCCGCGGTCGAGAAGCGTGGACGCAAGTTCAACGCCAATGAGATTGGCGTGGCGCGGGGGCTCTATGTGGCCAAGGACGCGGCCGACCGGGATGCGGCGATCGAGCGGCGCATGGTGGCGCGCGCGCGGGTCGATAATCTGGCGCAGCGGCCCGATGGGGCGAATAAGGCGTCGATCATGTCCTATGACGATACCACCGAAACGGCGATGGAGGCCGCGCTGTTCGGCACGGTCGATGAGATCGCCGAGAAGATCGCGAGCCTTCGTGCGGGTGGGGTACGTTATCTGCTGCTGTCCGATGGCGGTTCGGGGATCGAGGGGCTGCGCCGGTTCTCGGCGGAGATTATGCCGGCCTTTGCCGATAGCGACGCCGCCGAAGCCGCAGAGTAAATTAGACGAACAAAGTCATCTGCCGGGCGGTCCGCATTCGGCGCTCAGAAGGGAATGCGCGATGAGCCTGGTGCTCTATCACCACGACAAATCCACCTGCAGCCAGAAGGTGCGCATCTGCCTGGCCGAGAAGGGCGTCGCATGGGACGACCGGCCGGTCGATCTGGTGAATGCGGAAAATCTGTCGCCGGAATATCTCGCCATCAACCCCAACGGGGTGGTGCCGGCCTTCGTCCATGACGGCCGGCCGATCATTGAATCGACGGTGATGTGCGAATATGTCGACGAGGTTTGGCCCGGCGAGCCGAAGCTATCACCGGAAGATCCGGTGACCCGGGCCGCCATGCGCGCCTGGTTGCGGTTCATCGACGAAGTGCCGTCCATGGCGATCCGCGTGCCGAGTTTCCAGAACGTCTTTCTGCCCCGCTTCCTGGCCATGAGCGATGCGGAATATGAGGCGTTCCGCGATCAGAACACATTGCGCCGTGAATTTTTCATGCGCCTCAACCGCACCGGCTTCAGCGACGCGGAGTATGAAAATTCAATTCTGCAGTTGAAGGCCACGGTGGAGCGCATGGAAGCGGCGCTGGCAAACGGCCCGTGGCTGGTCGGCGCGCAATACACCATCGCCGACATCTGCGTCGCGCCGCTATTCCAGCGCATGGAAGATCTCGGCATGGCCGATATCTGGGACGGCGCGCCGCGCGTCGCCGATTGGTTCGCCCGCATGCGCGCCCGGCCGGCCTACCAGACCGCCTTCTATGAAGGCTCGCGGCTGACCGACCAGCTCGACGAATTACGCCTACGGCCCCACGCGGCCGGGTAGGATGAGGTGTTGAGGACAAATTTGGTGCCCTCACCTTAGAAGAGAGGGGCTTAAGCGCAGCTTAGTTCACGATTTGATGCGCGGCCGGTTAGCGCGGTTACTCCGTCTTCGGCTTCGGCAGCCGGGCTTCTTTTTCGATTGTCGGACCCTCGGCCTCGACCCAGGCGCTGAAGCCGCCGGCCATATGGGCGACCGGTGCCAGTCCCATGCGGTGGACCGACTGCGCCGCCAAGGCCGAACGCAAGCCGCCGGCGCAGTAGAAGATGAACTTCTTGCCCGAGCCGAAATCCTCGCGGTGATAGGGGCTTTCCGGATCGACCCAGAATTCCAGCATGCCGCGCGGCGCGTGGATCGCGCCGGGGATGGTGCCGTCGCGCCACAATTCGCGAATGTCGCGAATATCCACCAGCACCGTATCCGGATCGTCGCGCACCGCCATCACCAGATCGACCGACAGGGTTTCGATTTCCTGCTCCGCCTCGGCGCAGAGTTGCTTGATGCCTTTGGTAATCATAGTTCCCATCCCCGTTGTCCTACTCTGAGCTATCGAATGCGACAGCGCGGTGTCAAGCGGCCGCCTATCCCCGCGCCACCAGGATCGGTGCGGTGAGGTCGCTGAGCCGTAATTTTTGCTGGCCCGCGGCGTCGAAATTTTCCGGGTCGAGCCAGGTCTCAAACGCCGCGCGAAGTTGCGGCCATTCGGCATCGATGCAGGCGTACCAGGCCGTATCCCGGTTGCGGCCGCGATACATCGTCGCCTGGCGGAACACGCCCTCGTAACTGAAGCCGAGGCGTTGGGCGGCGCGACGCGACGGCGCGTTCAGGGCGTCGCATTTCCACTCGTAGCGGCGATAGCCCAACTCGAAGACCCGCTTCATCTTCAGATACATCACTTCGGTGGCGATGCGCGAGCGCTGCAGCAGCGGCGAGAACATGATCGATCCCACCTCGATGGCGCCGACCTTTGCATCGATGCGCATGAAGGCGCCGTTGCCCACGGCCTTGCCGCTGGCCCGGTCGATATAGGCGAAGAACAGCGGGTCGGCTTTGACCGAGATTTCCGCCAACCAGGCGTCCAGGGCCGCCCGGTCGTCGAACGGGCCTTCGATGCGGTAGGTCCAGTTGCGGCCTTCCGGGTCGGCGGCGAAGGCCTCGAACAGGTCTTCGCCGTGGCGTTCCGGGTCGAGCGGTTCGATGCGGCAATACTGTCCCTCCATCGCCTCGCGCGGCGGCAAGGGGGGCGGAGTCCAGTCGGGGACATCGGCGCCGATCGGTTGGCCGAAGGAGTTCAGTCGTGGGGTGTCGGATGCCATTATCAGATCAAATCTATCTAGTTCCGGCGCCGGCTGGAATAGACCAGGCCAACCCCCGCCAGGGTCGCGACAGCGAGAATAACAAGCGCGAAACCGTAGGGCATGACGGAATCGGTTGGCAAGGCGCTGATGGTGAAGGCCACCACGGCGCCGGCGCCGAGTTGGGAAAACCCGGCGAAGGAGGCCGCGGTCCCGGCGATCCGGCGGTCGACGCTGGCCGCGCCGGCCATGGCGTTGGGGAACAGGATGCCATTGGCGAAGGCGTAGACGATCATCGGCAACAGGATCGCCCACAGTGACAGGATGGGCGAGAGCAATAGCAAGGCGACGGCCGCCGCGATGCCGACGATCCCGCCCCATAGCAAGGTGCGGTCGATACCCATGCGCGCGGTCATGCGGGTGGCGACGTAATTGCCGGCGGGGAATTGGAGGGTAATGAGCATCAAAAAGACGCTGAAGATAAACGGCGCCAGTCCCATCTGGTCGATGATCAGCGCCGGCCCGACGGCGAGGAAGCCGAAGAAACCCGATGTTCCCGCCGCAAAGGCCAAGGTGTAGCCCACATAGAGCCGCGACGAGAGCAGCCTGCCATAGCGCGCGAAGATATCGCCCCATCGCGCGCTGTTGCCATCGGCCTCCAGGGGACGTGTTTCGGTTAGCGCGAGGATGGTCCAGGTGCCCAGGATGGCGGTGAAAACCGTGAGAAAGGCGAAGAT
>JABDJY010000100.1 GCA_013003285.1 Alphaproteobacteria bacterium
GCTCGGGGCGCTGGCAAAAGCCAAACGCGACGGGCTGGCGCGCCATATCGGCGTGTCGAACTTCACGATTGCGCTGCTCGACGAGGCGGTCAAAATCTGCCCCGAGCCGCTGGTCACCAACCAGATCGAGTATCACGCCTATATCCGCCAAGACAGGCTGATCGCGGCCTGCAAGCGCCACGGACTGCTCGTCACCTGCCACGTGCCGCTGGCCCGCGGCACCTTGCTCGACGATCCGGTGATCGTCGCGGTCGCGGCGGCGCATGGCAAGACGGCCGCGCAGGTGGCGCTGCGCTGGCTGGTCCAGCAGCCCGATGTCGCGGTGGTGCCGCGCGCGCTCAATTTCACCGAGATCGAGGAGAATATCGGTCTATTCGATTTCAGCCTCAGCGATGGTGAGATGGAGAATATCGGCACCCTGCGTGACAAAAATCACCGTCTCGTCGATCCCGAAGTTCGCCGGCCGGTTTGGGACGAGGGCTGACGCGGCGGCCCCCCGATGCGGCCGCGATGGTGACGGAGGATTAGGACCTGTAAGTCTTCATGTTATTATTCGCCCCAGTGAGATATTGGGGTGGCGGCAAAAAATTTGTCAGAAGGGAAACGTTAGAATGGGCATGCGCTATTTCGGAACTTCGGTCCAACGCCAGGAGGACAAAAAGTTCCTCATGGGCCAGGGACGATATGTCGATGATATTGAGTTTGTCGGCATGCTGCATGGCGCATTCCTACGGGCCGACATTGCCCACGCCAAGATCAATGGTATCGATACCAGTGCGGCGCGCGAAATTCCGGGGGTTCATGCGGTCTATACCTTGGACGATTTGGGCGACCCCTATCCCAACAAGCCGATGACGACGGCCTATGCCTCGCCCCTTTTGAAGCAGACCATATGCCAACATCTGCTGGCCAAGGATGAAGTTTGCTTTGTCGGCCAGACCGTCGCGCTGGTTGTCGCCGAAAGCCGCCACATCGCCGAGGATGCCCTCTCGCGCATCGTGGTCGACTATGAACCCTTGCCCGCCGTGGCGGACTGTCGCAACGCCCTCGACGCCGATGCGCCGGCAACGCATTTGGGTTTGGACAGTAATCTGGTTGGCAATTTCTATGGCAAATTCGGCGATATCGACGCCGCCTTCGCTGAGGCGAGCCATACCTTCAAGGTCGATTTCCATGAACATCGCGGCGGCGGCCACGCCACGGAATGCCGCAATATCATCGCCAATTATGATGCGGGCAAAGATGAAACCACCGTCTACCTCACCACCCAGGCGCCGTTTTTGATCCGCCGGCTGATGGCGCGCTATTTCGAGGAAGACGAAAGCAAGATCCGCGTTATTTGTCCCGATGTCGGCGGCGGCTTCGGCCCCAAGAACGGGCCCTATGCCGAGGAGTTCGTGTTGGCGATCGTCTCGAAACAATTGCAGCGGCCGGTCAAATGGATCGAGGACCGCCGCGAGAATTTCGTGGCGACCAACCAGCAGGGCGACCAGATGTGGCATATGGAAATCGCCTGCGAAGACGATGGCAAAATCTTGGGTGCGCGCGGACGGGTCATCCACGACATGGGTGCCTATGTGCCTTACGGTTTGCTTCTACCCGCCACCAGCGTATTTCCCTTGCCCGGCCCCTATGCGCTCCCCGCTTTGGATGTGACGCTGGACGCGGTGTTTACCAATAAGACATGTACCTCGCCGGTTCGCGGCGCCGGACGGCCCAATGCGGCCTATGCCATGGAACGGTTAATCGAGACCGTGGCGCGCGGGCTTAAGCTCGATCCCGCCGATGTCAGGCGGCGCAATTTCGTCCGTAAAGACCAGTTTCCCTATACCACCGGCGGCACCTTGCCGAGCGGCGATCCGGCGGTCTACGACAGCGGAGATTTTCACAGCTTGCTCGATATGGCGCTCGAAAATGCCGGCTATGAGGACTTCAAGGAGCGCCAGGCCGCTGCCCGCCAGGAAGGCCGCTATTTGGGCATGGGCATTTCCTCCTGCATCGAGGATACCGGCTTTGGCCCCTATGAAGGGGTCAAGGTGAAGGTGCAACCCAGCGGCAAGGTCCTTCTACAAACCGGCGCGGCGAGCCAGGGCCAGGGTCACCAGACCGTATTTTCCCAGATTGTCGCCGAGGAGCTCGGTGTCGATATCGATTCCATCGTCTATCAGTCCGCCGACACCGGAACCGTCCCCCATGGCGTGGCCACGGCGGGCAGCCGAGTGACAGCCAATGCCGGGCCGGCGTCCCAAGCCGCCGCGCGGCTGGTCCGTAAAAAAGCCCTCAAACTCGCCGCCGAAGTGTTGGAAATCGACGAAGACGATCTCGAAATCGAAGACGGAATCGTGCGCGCCACGGCGCAATCCGGCCGCAATGTGAATATTTCCCTGGGCGATTTGTCGTTCAAACTGACCCCCCTGATGAACGGCAAGGTGCCGGATGGTTTCGAGCCGGAACTCGAGGCCACGTCGTTTACCTCGTCGACCGGGGTGCCCCATGCCAGCGGGTCGAGCGTGGCGGAGGTCGAGGTCGATGTGGAAACCGGCGAGGTCAAACTGGTCAATTACGTGATCGCCCATGATTGCGGAAAGATGATCAACCCCATGCTGGTCGACGGCCAGATCATCGGCGGGGTCGTGCACGGCATCGGCAATGCCCTGTTCGAACGGATGGTCTATGACGAGAACGCGCAGCCCATGTCGATGAACTATGGAGAGTATCTGTTGCCGATCGCGACCGAAATGCCGCCGTTCGAGGTGCTGCACCAGGAAACGCCGTCGCCCCACAACGAACTTGGCGTCAAAGGCGCCGGCGAGGGCGGCACCATCCCGGCGGCCAATGCGATCATCGCCGCCATCGAGAACGCGCTCGAGCCATTTGGCGTCGTGGTCAACGATCATCCGGTCGACCCGCAGCGCATTTGCGAGTTGCTCGACGAGGCGCAAGCCCGGTCAGGCGCCGCGTGAGACGCCAAGATCAAGGCTGGTTTAATTCATCAACGCAGTAATTATCGGTAGGTTTCATGAAACCCGGACGCTTCACGTATCACGACCCCACCACCATCGACGAGCTCACCGGGCTTTTGGCCTCGCTCGAAGACGTAAAGTTTTTGGCCGGCGGTCAATCCTTGATGCCCATGCTCAACATGCGGTTCACCCAACCCGATCATCTGGTCGACCTCAACGGCATCGACGGGCTGGCCGGGATCGCCCTGAACGGAGCGGCGTTGGAGATCGGCGCCATGACCCGCCAGGCGACGCTTATGAAAAGCGGCGAGATCGCCGAACATCTGCCGGTGATGCAGGCGGCGTTGCATTGGGTGGGTCACTTTCAGACGCGCTACCGCGGGACCATCGGCGGCTCGCTCTGCCACCTCGACCCCTCGGCGGAACTTCCCCTGATCGCCCTGCTTTGCGACGCGGAATTGACAGTGGTCGGCCCCGAGGGCGAGCGTTCGGTGGCCATGGGCGACTGGCCGCTGGCCTATATGATGCCCAACCTTTCCGAACAGGAAATTCTGAAGTTGATCAGCATTACGCCCTGGGGCGGCCATCATGGGTTCGCCTTCGAGGAAATCTCCCGGCGGCGCGGCGACTTTGCGATTGTCGGCGTCGGCTGCCAACTCGCCGTCGAAAACGGATCGATTACCAAGGCCGCGATTGCCATCGGTGGCGCCGATCAAGTGCCTTATCGCCTGAGCGAGGCCGAGGCGGCCCTCATCGGTCAGCCGGCCAGCGAGGAGACCTTCGCGGCGGCCGGTGAGGTCGCCCGGCAGAAAGACGCCATGTCCGATGCCTATATCACCGCGGCCTATCGCCAACGCCTGGCCAATGTTTTAACCAAGCGCACGCTCGCCGCCGCGGCCCAGCGCGCTACTGGGGAGTAAGGATTTATGAGCGAGCAACTAAAAGATACCCGCGACATCACCGTGACGGTGAACGGTAAGAGCTACCAGGAGGCCGTTGAAACCCGGCTCCATCTGGCGGATTTCCTGCGCCTCCAACTCAAGCTCACCGGCACCCATTTGGGCTGCGAGCATGGGGTGTGCGGCGCCTGCACCATCCTGGTCGATGGCGAGGCCGTGCGCTCGTGCCTGATGTTGGCGGTGCAGGCCAATGGCCGCGAGGTCACCACTATCGAAGGGCTGGCCGACGGCGAAGAACTATCTCCGATCCAGGAGGCCTTCAGTGAACATCACGCCCTGCAGTGCGGCTTCTGCACCTCGGGGATGATCATGTCGTTGACCGCGTTCATCGAGGAAAATCCGGGTGCCGATGAAGCGGCGATCCGCGAAGCCATTTCCGGCAATATCTGCCGCTGCACCGGCTATCAGTCGATCGTCGCGGCCGGCGTCGCCGTCGCCGCCAAACAGGCCGGCGGTTCATGAGCGCGCGGCCTTACGCGTAGCCAGAAACGGGTATGCGCTGGGTTTTGAATAATAGTTAGTTCAGCGAAAAGGTTTTCAAATGCAGATAGTGATGGTTGAGTTCGCGGTCGGGTCCGATCGTGTCGATGCTTGTGTTGCCGCGGTTACAGAGGCCACCAATACCCTCGTCGCGCCGCAGCCGGCGTTCCAGGGCGCCACGATCCATCGCGAAGATGCGACCGGCACCGTTTGGAATGTCATGCGATGGGACAGCCATCAGGATTTTATTGATTTTCGCGACGGCAACGCCGAACGCATTGGCGCCCTGCTCGGTGAATTCGGCCCCAACGGCCATATGCTGGATGTCGCGGCGGCGGTGGAGCCTAAAGGTGCGTCGGCCTGATGCTGGTGTAGAAAACGCGTTCTATAGTAATAGAGGAATTTTATGGACGATATATCGATGGCGGGTGATCACACCTGTCTGGTGCCCTTGGTCACCGACGAAGACTTTTCACCGGCTTTTAAGAAGTCCGCCGAACGCGTTGCCAAGCGTGTTGGCATGACCGCGAACAATGTGCGGGCCATGGCCAACTCGCCGGAACTGGGCGCCACCATGCGCCAATTCCTCGACGATGTTTGGGACCATGGCGATCTGCCGAAACCGTTGAAAGCGCTGATCCGCCACAAGGTCTCCAATATCAACGCCTGTTTATATTGTTCGGCGCATCAGGTCCGCGTCATGGTCAGCCAGGGGGTCGAGCAAGAGAAGATCGACAATATGCACGATTACCGGACCCACCCGGCGTTTTCAGAGAAAGAACGGGCGATCCTTGCCTATGCCGAGGCGCTGACGATCGATGCGGGAAATATCCCCGACGATGTCATGGCGGGGTTTGCAGAATCGCTGACCGCGCAAGAACGCGTCGAAGTCACCATTGTCGCCGCCGCCATGGGGCTGTTGAACAAGCTGAACGATGGTCTGCGGGTGCCCCTGGAACAGCCGATGCTGGAAATCGCGCGCACCATTTCATTCGATAAGAATTGAGATTGGATATGGCGCGTATCGATATTGGACACATCACGCTCAACTGTGCCGACCAAGGCGAGGGGCCGGCCTTTATATTCATCCCCGGACTTGTTGGTTTGCATGATGCCTGGTCGTTTCAGCTCAGCCATTTCGCACAGCACTATCGCTGCGTCACCTTCGACCATCGCGGCACCGGCGAGAGCGATAAGCCGACCGGCCCCGGCGCCTATTCGACCCAAGCCATCGCCGACGATGTTATCGCGCTGATGGATACGCTGGGAATCGACAAGGCGCATATTGCCGGCACCTCGACCGGCGGATGCATCCTGCAAAATCTGGCGCTCGACCATCCAGAGCGCGTGCGCGCTTGTATCTTCAACAACACTTGGATCACCGCCGATGAATTCATCAGGCGCGTTGCGATCACCCGAAAGCGCATGGCGGAATCTTACGGGGCGGAAGAATATGTAAAAGTGTCGTCGATGTTTACGTCGGGCGCCCACCAGTTCCGCCACAATCTGGACGCCGTGATGGAGCTCGAACGCCGGGCGCTGGAGACGGTCGGGCCGGTCGAAATTCTTGCCGCCCGAATAGATATGATGCTGGCGCACGACCGCAGCGACGAGATCGCCCGTATCGACAAACCGTCCCTGGTTATCGGCACCGTCGATGATGCCACAATTCCATATTATTTTGCCGAGGATTTGCACGCCGCCATCGCCGGCTCCGAAATGATGACGTTCGACGATGGCGGGCATTATTCCTACCGGCGCCACCCCGACACGTGGAACAGTTCGGTGGGGGCGTTTCTCACCAAGGCGGAAGCACTTGTTTGAATAAAGGGCCCATCAGGGGCCGCTTGATAGTTGGAGGAATATTATGGCGAAAGCATATTGGATCGCCGCATACCGTGAAATTCACGATGAGACGAAGCTGGCGGCTTATCTAAAACTGGCCGGACCGGCAATCGAAGCCGCCGGCGCGAAGTTCTTGGCGCGGGGACCGGCCGCGAAGGTCTACGAAGCGGGCGTTCTACAACGGACGACCGTAGTCGAGTTTGAATCGCTGGATGCCGCGATCGCGCTGCACGATAGTCCAGAATATCAGGCGGCCCTGAAGGAACTGGGCGATGGCGTCACGCGTGACTTACGCCTCGTCGAGGCTATCGACTGACGCTTCCCGGCTCAACGCCGCCGCCGTTGGTGATAGGTGATTTCGGCAGTTTTGACCCAAAGCCGGCCTGAGCCAAAAACTTTTGCCGTTATTCTATTCGCGCGATTCGCCTCCCCAACGCGCTAAGCCGAGCCATTCCATGATATTCGCCTTGTAGAGTTTATCTCCAGGCTTCAGATCGCGCAGCTTGGTGTCAGGTAGCTTTGTTATCCCGCCAGGCGTGATAGAAGGAGGTAACGTCGACGCGCCAGGCTGGGGAAATGATGGTTATGGCTAATGCTTCGAGATTGGTAAGGGCAGCAAATGCAAGCGCGATGCGCAGGGGCCAGAGCGACCAATCGGTGAACAGGCCAATGGCCCCGACCATGATGAGAAACCATCCGATCTTAGCGGCACGCGTGTGGTAGCTCGGCCAGCGTCGATACTTCCAGAAACCCGCGCCGGTGGAAATCAGGTAGCTGGCAAGGGGCGGAACGACCCAAGCGATTTCAGCACGCAGTGTCTCTCCGTACATCATCACTACCCCGACCAATAGTGCAGCGTAGAGCGCAGCGTCGGCCCAGCTATCTAATCGTGCCCCGAACACCGAGCGTTGGTTAAACAGGATGGCAAGTTTGCCATCGACCCAGTCGGACATTGCGAGCACCAGAAAGATCCAGAGGAATAGCTCGCTTCGATCCAACCAGGCGATACCGATCAGGACGAAGGAACCGGCCAGGCGAATACCACAGATGATGTTCGGTATGGTGAGCAGCCGATCGGAGATATAGGGGCCAGCAGGCTGGTTCGCCGCCGGGGGAGGCTGTGATTCCTGACCCGTAGGTGTATTCGTCACGCCATCCACCAGATTAGAAAATATACAAACACCGGGGCGGTCATGGTGAGACTGTCGACGCGATCGATTACACCGCCCATACCGGGCAACAAGTTGCTGCTGTCTTTGACCCCTGAATCGCGTTTGATGGCCGACATATTGATGTCTCCAAAGAAACCGGCAAAAGAGATGAGAATCGCCGCGAGAATCGGCGCCACGAATGGACGCAGCGCTTCGGGCACCCCGAACGGACCGGCCTGTTGGCCTAAAGTCGTCAACCAGGGTGCGATGGCGGGGGCGAGAACAACGATGACCAGCATTCCCCCGAGGAAGCCTTCCCAGGTTTTGTTGGGCGATATGGTGGGTATGATCCGGTGTCGTTTGTGGGCCCCGAACAGTCGGCCGATGATCGCCTGGAAGATATCATCGGTTTCAGTGAGGATAACAAGGAACAGAAACCAGCCGGCGGGACCAAGCGGTCCGGCAGAAGAGGCAGGAAGAATCATCAAAAACGCGGCATGGGAGAGTCCATAGCCAAGAAACAGAAGTCCCCACAGCAAACCGCCCGACGATCTTATGTAGCCTTGTGGTTCGTCCTTGATGAGCAGCAACACGGCGAGAACGATGAGCGCCCCGACCGGTAGGAAAAACCAAAACAGCGAGACCGATCCCAGCAGGATCAACACGTAATTGATGACGATGAGTCCATAACCGGCGCGAATGGCGGGTCGGTCCGCGCTACGGGCTCCGAACATCCTGGTGATCTCGAACCATGCAATGCAGCTGGCCGCGGCTAACAACAGGCAAATTCCCAGCCGACCCGCAAGCACTGCAGCACTGACCAAGATGGCGAGCATCCACCAGGTGCGCAAGCTGGCGAGACGTTGGCGCCGTTTCTTTTCCTCGGCATTGCGTAGTGCGATGAAGCGGATGATAGATCCTGCGGCCAGGCCGGCGACAAGCGCAAGGATGGTCCAGTAGAGGGCGGGCTCAGGAGCAGCTATCATAAATTTTTCTGTTTTGATTCATGAATGGTCGCGTCGTGGATTTGACCCTTGGCGCCGGGATATCCATAAAGATTAATTAGCCAGCGAATCAAAAATGGCAAAGTACCACACAAAACCAAGGCGCCGATCAACGGCAAGTTGATGAATGATCCCGGTCCATGTTCGGCTAGTTCGCGCAATGAAGGCAGATGAAGCCCCACATACACCCACACCGCATTAGCGGGAAGCAACCCAACTAGGGTGGTCCAGAGGAATGTCCAGGTACGGACGCGGCTCGCACCGACAATAGGATTTACAATGGAATAGGGGACATGAAGCAGTCTCAGGGTAAGGAGGTAAAAAGCGACGTCTTTTTCCAGGTTTCTGTTAATGAAGGTGAGAAAATGGGGATAGCGGCGCTCAACGCTCTCTCGAAATAGATACCGGCAAAGTAAGAATATCGCTATCGCTGCGATTGCAAGCCCCGCCGTGACAATAGCTAAGGCTTGCCAGAATCCGAATATCCACCCGTAGACGATGGCCTTGCCGCCGGTCCCGGGGACCAGCGCTACGACAGTGTAGATACAGAAGCCGATAGTGAAAGATCGCCAAGGATTGACCGCAATGACCTCGCGGAGCCGACTCTCCTGATTAGCCAGTTCTTCGAGCGAGACATAATTGTGAAAATACCAGGCCAGTGTCGTCAGAAAAATGGCCGCGAGTGTAAAGACAATCAGCTTGCGCTTGGTTCGTTTTGCTGCGCCTAGCGATTTCATGTTGGCGAGGATTCGGAACCGGTATCGAATGTACGCCCTTGACGGGGAAAGACGTGTTTGCTGACCGCGGCGAACTTGCCGGCCTCCTCGAAATACAGGTAGTGGGTCACCGCGAGTGTGTCTGTGCCGGCCTCGATCAAGTTGAAGGTATTCTCGTCACGTTCCCGTCCCTTACCTCGGCTTGAAGTGGTTGTTCCACACTGTACGATGATGACTCCACGCTCGCGGTGATGTCCCGGAAAAAAGTCCAGGGAGTTTCCGATATAGGATCGGTGCAGGTGTCCGCCCAGGATCATCTCAACCTTTTGCTCGACAAAACAGTCGATTGCACGCCGCGAGTAGGGCATCGCGACATCGAAGACCTTGTCGTGTCCAGGCGCAAAGTGATGATGGGCAACCACAATGCGGGTCATGTCCTCGGGTACGGCCGCAAACACCTCTTCACAATGCCGCAACTGATGACGATTCAGTCGGCCGTTGCTGATGGCGCTGTGGGGCGCAGTGGAATCGAGACCAGCCAGCACGACATTGCCTACCTGCAGAACGGGGTTCAGGTCGGGGTGGATGATTTCGCAGTAGAGAGCGAGTGGCTTGAACAGGCGCTCGAAGACCCGGTATAGCGGCACGTCATGGTTGCCGGGGATCACCAACAGTGGAATGTCCGGCAGGCGCTCAAAGAATTGCCCGCACGCCACGAACTGCTCACGCTTGGCTCGCTGCGTCAGATCGCCGCTCACCACGATGACATCGGGGGCCAGCGATGGGATGGTTTGCAACAATGCCTCAGCCACCAGAGGCACGAATCTAGGTCCGAAATGTAAATCGGATATGTGGAGGATTTTGGTAGACATCGCTATTTACTAAATAGGGTCGGGTCACCGGCATCGCAATGTACCAAAGCGCGGTATCGTTTGAGGGGTCGACCGTGTCTACCTTCGACTATTCCCGGTCGTCAGCAGTGAAACCCGATCACGACCGGTTTACGCCCCAAAACGGCCATGTCGCGGTGCCGGCAGCGCCGGCCAAGTTCTCGTTTTGGTCGGCGGAAAAATGGCGACGCCAATCGGCCTGCCACCAATTGATTTTGTTCTGTAAATTTCGCCGCGGGTTACTCGGGCACCGGCAGCGGCTGGTCGTTTTCCGGGATGTTCCAGGCGCGTTTGGTGGCCGGGCGCTCGAGGATCTTCATGTACCAGCGGCGCACATTGGGGAAGTCGTTGAGGTCGATCTCCTGCCAATTGTGCCGCGCGGTCCACGGCCACACCGCCATGTCGGCGATGGAATAGTCGTCGACGATGAAGTCGCGGCCTTCGAGGCGCCGGTCGAGCACGCCATAGAGGCGCCGCGCCTCTTTCTTGTAGCGTTCTTGCGCATAGTCGGACTTGCCGGGATTGTATTTGGTGAAGTGATGGACCTGGCCGAACATCGGGCCGACGCCGCCCATCTGCCACATGAGCCATTCCATAGTGCGCCAATAGACGTCACGGTCCTGGGTGTTGAGGAACTGGCCGGTCTTTTCCGCCAGATACAGCATGATGGCGCCGGTCTCCATCAGGGAAAAATCATTATTGTCATGGTCGACGATCGCCGGGATGCGGTTGTTCGGCGCGATTTTCAGGAAGTCCGGCTCGAACTGCTCGTCCTTGCCGATATTGACCGGGATGGTCGTATAGTCGATGCCGGTCTCTTCGAGCAGGAGCGCCACTTTGCGGCCATTGGGGGTGTACCAGGTATAGAAGTCGATCATCGGCGTAACTTTCTGCAAGAATCTGAGGGGCGGTTAAGTCTGCGCCGGGGTAGGCGCGAATTTGGCGCACCCTATGAGGCGTCGCGCCAAGGGTCAATCGACCCGTCGGCAAAACATCTATGCAATGTTGGCGGGTGTGGGCACGGGGCCGGTGTTAGCGGCGTTTCCACACGATGACATGGGTCCCGCTGCCGCCGGGGGTCGCGCCGGTGAAAATCATGCGGCCTCTTTCCTTGGTGACCGCGCGGACGATGGAGAGGCCCTGGATATTGGGGTCCAGCGCGTGTTCGACCTTGTGCACCACATTGTCGTCGTCGACGTCCCAGGTGCCGGCATAATTGACGTAGGTCGCGAAGGCCTCGATGCGGTCTTCGTCGGTTGGCCGGTCGGCGGGCAGGAAGCGTTCCTTGGCGCGCACGATGGCCGACATATGGCCGTCTTCGGTGTACATAATCGTGCCC
>JABDJY010000126.1 GCA_013003285.1 Alphaproteobacteria bacterium
GGCGAGCCTCGACCCTGGCAGCGCGCAGCGCCTGCATCTGGAAATCGAAGCCGGCCGGCTCGGCTTCAAACAGCGTGACCGCTATTTCAGCAATCCCGGCCAATCCGCCGCCATGATCGAAGGCTATTTGGCGAAGGACTATGCCGATCAGCAGCGCAAGCTGATCCATCTCGACCGCGCCATGTCCCAATCCGAAGCCAGCACCCTGCCGGCACAATCAGACACGGTGTATCTGACCGTGGTGGACCGGGACGGCAATGCGGTGAGTTTCATCAACTCGCTGTTCCGGGCCTTCGGTAGTGGTCTGCTATGCCCGGAAACAGGTGTGATGTTTCATGATCGTGGCAGCCTGTTTGTCGTGGATGAGGATAGCGGCAACACGATCGAGCCTGGCAAACGGCCGATCCATACCATCATGCCCGGCATGCTGATGCAGAACGGCCGCGCGGTCATGCCGTTCGGCGTCATGGGCGGTCAGTACCAGCCCTTTGGCCAGACCCATCTGCTGACCAATATTCTGGATTTCGGCATGGATGTGCAGCAGGCACTGGAAGACCCGAGATTGTTTTATCAATTCGATCAGGTTGAGGCCGAAAGCGGCATATCGGCCGACGCGGTCGCCGGCCTGCAGGCGTTGGGACACAGTGTCGTGCCAACGGTCGCCCCCCATGGCGGGGGGCAGGCGATCTGGATCGACTGGGACCGCGGTGTGATGATCGGTGGGTCCGATCCGCGAAAAGATGGCTGCGCGCTGGGGTATTAGCGCTGCAGGTCCCATAATAGAGCAACAATATAACGGGGGGTTGGAATGGCATTCGATCTAATCGTGCGCAATGCGCGCATCGCCGGGGCGGCGGGGGACGCGCCGCTCAATGATATTGGCGTTCAAGATGGCCGCATTGCCGCCATCGAAGCCGGTCTTACCGCAGATGGCGAGGAACTCGATGCGGGCGGGTGCTTGGTCTCGCCCGGCTTGATCGAAACCCATATCCATCTCGACAAGTCGCGCATCCTTGATCGCAGCTCGCCGTCGCCCAATCGCGGCATGGACCATATGAAGCGGGTCGCGGCGGCCAAGCCCAGTTTCACCGTCGAAGACGTGTACGCCCGCGCCCGCGCGTCGCTCGAGACCTCGCTGATTAACGGGGTGATGCATATGCGCACCCATGTTGAGGTCGATCCCAATGTGGGCATGAAAAGTTTCGAGGCGCTGGAACAACTGGCCAAGGATTACAGCTGGGCGATCGATCTGGACCTATGCGTGTTCATCCAGGAAGGATGGAGCGGGGTGCCTGAGGCCGACACCAATCTGGTCGCCGGGCTCGACCGGGGCGCCAAGGTCATCGGTGGGGCGCCGAGCTACGACAGCGATGGGCCGGCGCAGATCAATCGAATATTCGAGTTGGCTAAGGAATATGACGCCGATGTGGATATCCATCTCGATATCGGGCCCAGCTTCGAACATCTGGATATCTATCAGGTCTGCAAGCTGACCGACGAGAACGGCTGGGGCGGGCGCGTCGCCATCGGCCATGGCTCGAAATATGCCGCCATGCCGCCGGCCGAACTGGCCGAATTAGGGAAGTTACTGGCCGATACCGGCGTGACCGTGACGGTGCTGCCGGCGACCGATCTGTTCACCCAGGGCCGCCAAATGGACCATAGTGTGATCCGTGGCGTCGCCGACGCCAACGCGCTGGTCGAGCATGGGGTGAATTGCTGCCTGTCGACCAACAATATCCTCAACCCGTTCACGCCCTTCGGTGACGGGTCGCTGGTGCGCATCGCCAATATGTACGCCAATGTGGCGCAACGGGGCACGGCCGAGGAGCAGGCCGAAATTTTTGAAATGGTCAGCCACCGGCCAGGCCGGTTGTTGCGCAGAGAGGATTACGGCATCGCGGTGGGCAACCCCGCCGATCTGGTTGTCTGGGATGCGCCGTCGACCGGCGATGTGATCGCCACCAACGCGCAACCCTTGTTCGGCTTCAAGGCGGGGCGGCGGACCTTTACCCGGGCGCGGGCCGAGTTGCATCGGCTGTGATCGCCGGATGGCGTGCTGACGCTTCGAGAACGTCCCGGCGATGATCGCGAGCCAAGGCCTCGCCGACCTTTTGCGCGAACCGTCCTATCTGCGGGTATGGTTGGTCGGCGTTTTCAGCGGCATCGCGCGCTGGCTCGAATTATTGGTGGTCGGGGTCTATGCCTTCGATACCACCGGGTCACCGTTTCTGGTGGCGCTGCTGGTGATCCTGCGCCTGCTGCCGCTCGCCGTGTTGGGCTCCGTCGTCGGCACCTTCGCCGACCGCGCGCCGCCGCGGCTCTTGTTGCTCGTCACCATGGCCGCCGCCATGATGGTGTCGACCGCGGTGTTTTTGGTTTTTCTCGTGGGTCTTGATCAGTATTGGATCGTTGCCGCGTCGAGTTTCGTCTCGGGCGTGGTGTGGACCACCGACATGCCGCTGCGCCGCCGGTTGTTGGGCGATATTGCCGGGCTGGAACGCATCGCACCGGCCATGAGCCTGGATAGCGCGACCAATAATGCAACGCGCATGTTGGGGCCGCTGGTTGGCGGCGTCTTGTTCCAATGGCTCGGGGCCAGCGGCGCCTTCGCGTTGAGCGCCACCATGTATGCGCTTTGCGTCATTCTCATGCTCGGGCTACCGGCCAGCGTTGGAATGGGCGCCGGCAAGCGCGCCGCGACGCGGATCTTGCGCGATTTCCAGGAGGTGTTCAGCTTCATCGCGCGCGACCGCGACATCAAGCGCATCCTCCTGGTCACCATCGTCTTCAACGTTTGGGGCTTTCCGTTCATCTCGATGATCCCGGTCGTCGGCCGCGAGGTACTTGAGATCAGCGCCGGTTGGATCGGTTTCTTGGCGGCCTTGGAAGGCGCCGGGGCGTTCGTCGGCGCACTGATCATCGCGTTGGGGTTTCGGGGCGGTGGTTACCGCCGGCTCTACTATTTCGGCATGTTGGGATATCTGATTTTCGCCTTTCTCGCCGGGTGGATGGTGTGGACGGTACCCATGGGTCTGGCGTTGTTTCTGGTCGGCCTCATGGCGTCGGGTTTCTCGACCATGCAAAGCACCTTGATCTATACCGTCGCGCCGCCGGAGATGCGCGGGCGCTTGTTCGGCGTGCTGGTGATTTGTATCGGCAGCGGGCTGATCGGTTTCGCCAATATCGGCCTCATGGGCGAATTGTTCGGCGGCTCGGCGGCCATCCGCATCGTCGCCGCCGAGGGGCTTATCCCGCTGATTTTAATCGGGGTCGGCTGGCGCCAGCTGTGGGCGCGCGACAGCAGTTTAGGATAGCGTAACGCAGAACGGCAAAGCCGTGATAATCTTGCTCTGATTAGGGGGAGGCTGAGGATGAGCACGAACGATATCCGGGTGACGCGCCTGGGCGATCATCTTGGCGGTGAAATCGCCGATTTGGATGTTCAGCGGATCGGCGGCGATATTCCGCTCGAGGCGGTTAAGGCGCTACTCTTCGAATACCAATTGCTGTGTTTTCGCGATCAAAACCTCACCGCGCAAGAATTGCTCGATTTTACTCGTCTGTTCGGCGATCCCGACCCCCACATCTTGCAGCAGTTCGCGCTACCCGGGTTCCCCGACATCGTGGTTCTTTCCAATATCGTCGAGGATGGCCGCCCGCTGGGGAACCGCAAGGAAGGCTTCGGCTGGCACACCGATCTCACCTACATGGCGCGGCCGGCGGCCTATACCATCCTCTATGGTCTCGAAGTGCCGCCGGACGGCGGCGATACATTGTTCGCCAGCACCTACAAGGCCTACGACACGCTGGACGATGATGAGAAAGCACGATTGCGACCGTTGAAGGGGCGCTACAGCTATTTGAAACTCTACGAAAGCCGCAACAATAAAACGCCGCTGACCGCCGAACAGCGCGCCCGTACCCCCGACGTGGCCCATCCGTTGGTGCGGGTCCATCCCGAAACCGGCCGCCAGGGCATGTATCTGAACCTGGACGATTGTATCGGCGTCGAAGGCGACGACACGGTCGACGGCAAGGCCTTGGTGTCGCGGCTGTTCGACTACACGGTTGAGAATTTCCAATACCGCCACAAATGGCGTGTGCGCGATTTACTCATTTGGGACAATCGCGGCGCCTTGCATACGGCAACGCCCTACGACATGGAGCGCCACCGTCGCCTGATCTACCGCACCAGCGTACGTGGCGAGGTGCCGATCGGGGCGGATTAGGCCTGTCGCCCGGCATCAGATGCTCTGAGACTGCGGCGCCTTCTGTCTCGCCAGAAAGGCGAGGACTTGTTCGTTGAACAGCTCCGGACGTGTCACGGATACGGCGTGCCCGCCGCTTTCAAGAATACTCAGCTCCGCGCTTGGAATGAGGTGCGCCAGTTCTTGCGAATAGTAGGCGGGCGTTAGGAAGTCATCATTGGCGCATATGACAAGCGTCGGTACGCCAACGCGGCCAACATATTCGGTGCAGTCGAAGGCGAGAACCGCATCCATGCGGCTCTCCATAATTTCTGCCGGCGGGAAACTAGCGACCACATTGGGCTCTTGTTCGATCATCGCGTCTCCATTGTCGCGGATGAACCAGGGCGGAAACAGAAACAATGGCGTCGCGCGGCAATAGGCCTGCGCACCGGTCTCCCGCAACAGGGTCCGGCGGATATCGAAGCAACGATGTAAGTGCGGATCGGCCTTGGTCCAGCCGGCGTAAGCGACTGAACTGGCAAGACGCTCCGGATTCTGAACGGAGATGATCAGCGCCATGGCAGCACCGGTCGAGTGGCCGACAATATGCGCTTGCTCGATTTTCAGGAAATCCATAAGGCGCAATAGATCGTCGGCCATTTGATCGACAGAATATTCGATCTGCGAGTGCGAACTCTGACCCGTACCGCGGTGGTCATGAAGGATGACCGTATAGTGCTTGGCGAACGCCTCAATTTGCGGATTCCAATAATCGCCGGTGCCACCGAGGCCGGCCACCATCATCAAGGGTGGCCCTTCCCCATGGACTTCATAATAAATTTCGCCATTTCCGATGTTTGCTTTGGGCATCTTGTCGGTTTCCGGCGCAGCGGGCGCTGCTTTAGCTTTCGATCTCGCGAAGATTACCGTCCTCGTCGACCTCGAGCCCGGTACCGCGCGCCGCTTCGACGACGCTCGGATGCCAGGCAACGTTGCCCGCATCCGGTCCGCCGACGATCGTCAACAGCAATGCATCCGGGTCGTCGGAAACGCAGCGGAAGCCCCGATAAATAAGGGTCGGCACATTGATAATATCGCCGGGCTTAAGGGCTACCGCGCGCTCGTCTTCGCCCTCCAGCCAGTAAAGTTCCCACGCGCCGCGGATCGGCACGAAAACCTCCTCGGTCAAATGGGCGTGAAGCGCCGCGCCGTTGCCGTTGGTGGCGCGGTTATAGATGACGGCAAATCCGTGCGCCGGCGCGCTGATTTTCGGCACCAGAGACGGATCCTTGGGATTTTCCGTGACGCTGGTGCCGATCATATTGATGATCTCGCGCTGGAATCCGGGCAACCGCTGGTCGAGAAACGCAAGGTCGGATCCCTGCGAGGATGCTTCGCGGGCGACGAACTTAGACTCCATTTCGTCGACTGAAATTTTTGGTATGGCCATCGTCATTTCTCCGGCTTGGCGTCGCCGACGGCAGCGACAGATGTTTTTCCGACATTCCCCAGAAGAACCCCGGCCTCAGATGAATTCCAGATTGTGCGAATACAGTATTTCACTATGCCCGCCGCGACAACGTTGAGGGGCGGGAACGACTTTTAAAGGCGCACCAACGCCTCGGGCATAGTTCCGCCGGCGTGCAAACCGCCGTCGACGATTTCTGCCGTTTCCAGGCTGATTTTCGGAATCTCGCCGTTCGCCAGGGCGATGTGAAACGTCTGGTTATCCTGCGCGAATAGCACGTGGAACGGCTCGGACGGCAGGTCGACTACGCGCCGGTTGGTCGGGTTTGCGGTCTCGAGAATTTCGGCGAAGCCCTGGTCGGCGGACTCGTCATACGCGGTTACCACGGCATATTTGCCGCCGCCTGATCTACCGCACCAGCGTGTGCGGCGAGGTACCGATAGGCGCGGTATAGGCCGTTGGTAAATGCCGACCAACAAAAGAGCCGGGTGATTTAATTTTCAAACTTCCCCATGGCAGCTTTTGGGGAACACCAGAAGTGAATGACCGACGCCGCTAACGCTGGGTTTAGCCAGACCAGGACATCAGCGGCTACTGCGGTTTACATCCAAGCAAACCGGTGATTATCAGACGGATAGCCGCCTTATAGTCTTCCTCAGGACCGCCTTGCGAAATTGCAAGCGCTGCACGATCGAAAGCTGCCGAAAGCAGTGCTGTCAAAGCATCAAGCGGTGCGTCATTCAGCATTCCTTGTGATACGGCGATCATGAGGCCCTGATGCAATTCTTCCCCACCAGTTTCCTTGTCGACCTGATCCATATCGATGTGCCCGAGTATGGCCGGCCCATCTACAAGCAGTAATCGTGCCCGTCCCTCGACAGCCATTGCAGCGAAGTAGGCTTCAGCACCTGCCACAAGCGTATTGAGTGCAGAAGCCGGATTGCCGGTTTCTTTCCTAATCCGCGTTGAGATTGCCTGTGCCTCCTGCATGACAACAGCACGAAACAGATCTGTCTTGTCGGCGAAATGATGATAAAGCGCGCCTCGTGTGACGTTTGCTTTTGCGACAATTTCAGGTGTTCCGGTATCGGCAAAACCCTTTTCGACAAACAGCTTACGCGCTGCCGCAATCAAGGCGGTACGGGTGGCTTGCGTTCTCTCCCGATTGGAGCGGCGAATCGAATTTTCTTGCATACATACAACCTGTATGTTATTTGATATTAACATACATAATGTATGTAAATATCATGAGGAATGAAAGCCATGAAATGCACCCAGTTCTATCCAGTCGTTATGACCAACGAAGTGTCCGTAACAGCGCAGTTTTACAGAGATCATTTCCGGTTCCGGCCGAGTTTCGAAAGTGATTGGTACGTTCACTTGCAGTCGGAAGAAGACGAAAACGTCAACATCGCGATATTGCAATGTGACCACGACACCATTCCCAAACAAGCTCGCGGCCAGGTTTCCGGCCTTATTATCAATTTCGAAGTTAAGGACGTTGATTTCGAATTCGATCGCGCAAAAGCGAGTGGCCTGCCCATCCTGCTGTCTCTAAAAGACGAGCCATTCGGCCAGCGGCACTTCATCGCGCAGGATCCTAACGGCATCTTGATAGATATTATCAAACCGATCCCGCCGAGTGAGGAGTTCGTGAACCAATATGCGCAGGAAGCCGTCTCGACGTAAATCAGCATTGCAATTTGTATATTGTAATTCGGCTCCCAATGTCCAAAACGGCTCAATTTTCGCCGTTAACGATCACGCCGACTTACGGCGGGTTTCAGAGGCAAAGCGGCTGTCGGAAATGCAACACTGGGGCGACAAAACTTCAGTGAAGAGGAACCAAAACAACAATGATTTGAGCCGTGTTTTAACACAAGCCGTCAACGACTCCTAAAGGCGCACCAACGCCTCCGGCATGGAGCCGCCGGCATGGAAACCGCCTTCGACGATTTTTGCCGTTTCCAGGCTGATTTTCGGAATCTCGCCGTTCGCCAGGGCGATGTGAAACGTCTGGTTATCCTGCGCGAATAGCACGTGGAACGGCTCGGACGGCAGGTCGACCACGCGCCGGTTGGTCGGGTTTGCGGTCTCGAGAATTTCGGCGAAACCCTGGTCGGCGGGCTCGTCATAGGTGGTCACCACGACATATTTGCCGTCGTCGGAGACGAACGGCCAGCCGGGCACACCGGTCAGCGGCACGGTCTGGCTGACCTTGCGCCCCGCGCAATCAATCACATGGAGCAGCGGGCGGTGAAAATCACCGACATAGAGCAGGGCGCCGTCGGTCGAGACCCGGATACCCTGGGCGCCGACCGGCAGCGCTATGCGCGCGGTGATTTCGCGCGCCGCCATGTCGATCTCGGTGATCACCGGATATTCCTTGGCCGAGACATAGAGCGTGTTGCCATCGGGGGCGGCGGCGAAGAAATGGCCGGGAACCTCAAGCCAGATCGTGTGCTCGATCTGCCAACTGTCCGGGTCGATCACCAGGACGCAGCGGTTGGGATCGACGGTCGCCCAGATCTTGCCGTCGGCGCCGGTCACCAGCGCGTGCGGGCCTTTATAGAGGTTGAGGTCGATATGCCCAAGCAGGGTCATCGCCGTCAGGTCGACCACGGCGATCTTGTTGGCCGGCACGTTGGGCCCGTAATCGGCATCGCCGTAGAGCGAGACAAAGGCCCGCGTGCCGTCGGCCGACAGGGTCAGCTCGTGGGGCTTGGCGATGCCTCGTTCGCCCACCTCGACGGCGGCGATGATCTCGCCGCTATCGCCGTCAAGCGCGGTCAGGCTGACATTCTCTTTGACCGTGGCGAGCAGGGTCGCGCGCGCATTTGTGTCCGACATGCTTTTAAGTCCCATGAGATTGTGCGATGCGTTGCTCGATCCAGCGTCCGGTGGCGAGTAAATGGTCGTCGCTGTCGCGGCGGCCGATGATCTGCAATCCCAGCGGCATGCCCGACGGCCCGGTGAAGGTCGGCAGGGACAGGCAGGGCAAATACATCAACGTCCATATGCGGTTGAAATAGGAGGGTTCCATGGACAGGCGATCGGTCGGCGCTTCGCCCCGCGTGCTTGGCGTGATCAGAACGTCGTATTCGTCGAACATGCCGTCGATGGCGGTGCGGGCACGGGCTGCGACCGCCTTGGCGTTCTCGTACTGGGCCGGGGTGATGTCTTTGGCTTCGTGGATGCTTTTCTGCGACCAGGCGTTGATCTGGTCGAAATGATCGCGGGCTTCCGCGGCGATGGCGCGCGCATCTTCCGGGGCGAGAATGGCCGAGAATTCGGCCAAGGCCTGGGAAACCACAGCCGGCGGTTCGGTGTCGCTCACCGCCGCACCCGCCGCGGCGAGTATATCTGCCGCTTCCGCCAACATGGCGACCGTTTCAGGCAGCGCCTCGGGCCACATTTCGGTGCGGCACACCCCCACGCGCAAGCCGGTGTCGGATGTTAGCTCGAGCGTCGCGGGCGTTTGTCCATTCGAGGCCGCCCGCATCAGTGCGACATCTTCCAGCGAACGGGCGAACAGCCCGGGCGTGTCGATCGAGGGTTTGGCGTGGCGCACCCCGCCGGTCGGCAAACCGTCGAAGCTGGATTTATAGCCATAGAGCCCGCAATGGGCCGCGGGCAGGATCACCGAGCCGCCGGTCTGCGATCCGGTCGCCAGCGGGACCATATAGTCGGCGACGGCCGCCACCGAGCCGCTCGACGAAGCGCCCGGCGCGCGCTCGAGATCATGGGGGTTGCGCGTTGTGGTGGGGACCGGGTTGGCGAATTCGGTGGTCCGGGTCTTGCCGAGAATAACCGCCCCCGCGTCACGCAGAGCGGCGACCCAGTTGGAATCGGCGTCCGGCCGGTGACCCTCATGGATAGTGGTGCCGTACGCGGTTGGCATGTCGGCGGTGTCGTAAATGTCCTTGATACCCACCGGGATGCCGTGGAGCAGGCCGCGCGACGGCTCACTGTCGCGCGCGCGGGCCTGCGCCAAGGCAAGGTCGGAATCGAGGTACACCCAGGCGTCGAGGTCCGGTTCGCGGGCCGCGATGCGGGCGAGGCAGTCACGCACCAATTGCTCGGAGGTGATCTCGCCACGGTCGAGCTGGGCGCGGGCTTCGCTCGCGGACAACAGGTTCAGCCCGCCGGGGCCGGCGTCGCGGAGGTCGGGCATGGCGCCTTACTCGTTCAGGCCAGCCATCAGCTCGGCCGGGTCGATCGGCAGTTTGACTTCCGTGCCGCGCTTGGCCGACAAGTCCATGGCCATGGTCAGCACCAGATTGCGGTGACCTTCGGCGGCGGTCGCGTGGGGCGTTTTCTTGCCGTTATAGATGCGGTTGAACCAGGAGCTGGTTTCCTCGCGCATGGGTCCCCACAATTCGCCGTCATGCATGTCGCCGGGCGGGAAGCTGGTGAGAAAGTCGACATTGCGCTCCACCTCGATGGTCAGCCCCTCGGGATTATAGGCCGGGCCTTGCGCGTTCTCGGTCGCCAGAATGACGTCGCGATGGGTGTCCTCGATATCGATCACGCCCTCGGTGCCGACGATGCCGATCTCCAGCCCGTAGACCGCGCCGGGCCATTCCTTGGGCAACGCCCAGCAGATATTCATGGAGAACATGGAACCGTTTTCCATGGTGAAGACGCCGAAGGTGGCGTCCTTGGTGCCGAGCTCCTTCATGACATTCTCGGTCGAGCGGGCGTAAATCGAGACCGGCTTGCCGGCGTCGCCCATGAGCCAGAAGGCCATGTCGAGGCTGTGTGTGCCGGAGACCACCATGGGGGTCAGGTGGCGGCGGTCCTGGGTCAGCCGCACTTCGCCGGTGGGCGCCATGCGGTTCATGAAGGCGCGCACCACGGCGCAGTTGAAGTCGCCGATCTGGCCGGTCTGGATGCGCTCCTTGACCACCAGGAAGCGCCGGCGAAAGCGCTGGGTATAGCCGACCACGGCGTCGACCCCGGCGGCTTCGATGGCGGCCAACACGTCGGCGGACTGTTGCGCGTCGGTCGCCAGCGGTTTCTCGATGAACAGCATATGGCCCTGCTCGACGGCGGCCAGGGTGGGTTCCACATGGGCCCAGGTCGAGGTCGCGATGATCACCGCATCCACTTCGGGCCGGGCGATGAGTTCGCGGAAATCATTGGTGAAAAAGTCGGCGTCGATATCGTCTCTGAGTCTTTCACCCAAGGACTCGTTCACGTCGGACAGGCCGATCCAACCAATGCCCGGGAAGTCCTTAGCCAGGGTCGCGCGCATGCGCCCCACCACGCCGCAGCCGACGACCGCCAGTCCTAATTCCTTTTTATTCGCCATGTTTCCTGCCCTCCGAGCCTAGATTTGTTATTTCGTTACCCCCTTATAACCACTCCGATCCCATCTGTGGATGGCCGACGGGTTGAAGGTCCGGCATAGCTGTTCATCGGCGCGGCCCCTTGCACCCCTTTGGCCCGGTGTAGTAAGCCGCGCTGCGCCGTACACTGTTCCAGAGAGAAAGAAACCACCATGCGTCTTGCCACCTTTTCCCATGACGGCCAATTGCGGCTGGGGGTCCTCGACCCCGCGACCGGTACCCTGACCGATCTGTCCCGCGCGGCGCCCGATCTGCCGGGTAATATGAATGGGTTCATCGCGCTGGGCGCCGACGGTCTGGCGGCGGCACAGGCGGCGGTGAGCAATGCCGGCGACGCCGCGAAATTATCGCTCGACGTGGTGACCTTGCACGCGCCGAACTGGCCGCCGGTGCGCGATCCGTTCGCGGTCGGGCGGAACTATCACGACCATGCCCAGGAATTCCACGATTCCGGCTTCGACGCCACGTCCGGCGCTACCGCGGTGCCCGACCATCCGATCATTTTCACCAAGGCGACGACCTCGGTCAGCGGGCCGTTCGACCCGATCCCGGCCCATCTCGACCCGACCAAGACGACTGACTATGAGGGCGAACTGGCGGTGATTATCGGGACCGGCGGGCGCGGCATCTCCAAGGCCGACGCCTTCGACCATGTCTATGGCTATACGGTGTCTAACGATGTCACCGCGCGGACCCTGCAGCATCAGCACAAACAGTGGACCATCGGCAAAGGCCTCGACGGCTATTGCCCCATGGGCCCGGTGATCCTGACCGCCGACGAGGCCGGCGACGCGCGCGAAATGCACTTGCAAACCTGGGTCAATGGCGAGATCCGCCAGGACGCCAAAGTGGCCGACCTAATCTTCGATATCCCGACCCTGATCGAGACCCTGTCCGAGGGCATCACACTGCTACCTGGCGATATCATTTTGACCGGCACGCCGGTCGGCTGCGGTATCGGGTTCGAGCCGCCGGTGTTCCTGCAGTCCGGCGATGTGGTTAAGGTCACTATCGATCCCATCGGCTCAATCGAAAATAAAGTCGAATAGAAATACGGCTAACTAGAATCATAGAGGGGGAAAAATCATGACGCAGCGTGTCGGTATTGTCGGAATGGGCCTGATGGGACAGGCCTTCATCCAAAACATGCGAAAATCGCAATTTATGGTCCAGGGCTTCGACCTCGATCCGCGGCGGGTCGATCAGTTGCGCGAGCTCGGCGGCCATCCGGTCGATACGCCGGCCGATGCGGCCAAGGACGTGGATTGCGTCATCGTCTCGGTGCCCACCAGCGACATCTCCCGCGAGGTGAACTTGGGCGCCAACGGCATCGCCGAGGGGGCGGCCGAAGGCCTGTATGTCTGCGACACCACCACCGCGCGGCCGGAAGATTCCGAGACCCTGTTCGCCGATCTGGCCGAACGCGGCATCCGCTATATGGATTCCTGCGTCAGCGGCACCTCCACCATGGCCGAAGCCGGTGATCTGGTGGTCATCGCCGGCGGCAACGAGGAAGATTTCGAGGCCTGTAAGCCCTATTTCGAAGGCTTCAGCCGGGCTGCCTATTTCATGGGACCGGCCGGCTCGGGGGCGCGCACCAAGCTGGTGATCAACTTGATCCTCGCCGGCAACCGCCTCGCCCTGGCCGAGGGCATGGTGCTGGGCGAGAAGGCGGGTCTGGAGGCCAATAACCTGCTTAAAGTTCTGCAGGACGGCGCCTGCAGTTCGAAGACCATGATCGACAAGGGTCCTAAGATGATCAACGCCGATTATTCCAAGCAAGGCCAGATCAAAATATCGATCAAGGATTCGCGTCTCATGCTGGAACAGGGTCAGCGTCTCGGATCGCCCATGTTGCTGACCAGCGTGATGCAGCAGGTCTTCCAGGCCGCCTACGAAAAGGGATATGGCGAGAAGGACACGGTGTCGTTCTTCGAGATTTTGCGCGGCATGGCCGGGTTGGAAGAGCGCGAGGGCATCGACGACGTGCCGTTCGGCAAGCCCGAATAGAGCAAGGTTGGGAGCAGGGGCATGGCTGAGGGGCCGCTAAATTCGTCGAAGACGGTCTATTATTTTAATCGGGTGGCTCATCAGGGTTTCTTGGACGCTCTCGGCGCGCAGCCCGATATCGAGGTGCATAAGCTCGCCAACGATAGCCCGGACGGCGACGTTTCGTCGGTGATGGCGGCGGCGCATGCCTATCAGATCGATTCGACGCGCGGTGCCATCCCGGTGGAATATCGCGCCACAGACGCGCTGCTGGCGCGCAATCCCAATTTGCTGCTGGTCTCGACCAACGGCGCGGGGTTCGACACGGTCGATGTCGATGCTTGTACTCGCGCCGGGGTGCTGGTGGTCAACCAGTCCGGCGCTAACCGCGAGGCGGTTGCCGAACATGCGCTGGGTCTCATCCTGGGCGCATCGAAACGCATCACCGAGACCGACCGGGAAATGCGCCGCGGCGCCAAGGTCAACCGCGAGGCGTTTATCGGCGACGAAGTAGCCGGCAAGACATTGGGCGTCATCGGCATCGGCAATACAGGCAGCACCTTGACCAAGATGGCGGTCGCCGCGCTGGCCATGCCGGTGTTGGCCTACGACCCCTATGTGGATGCCGCGACCATCGCCTCCTATGGCGCCACCAAGGTGGAGTTCGACGAGCTGCTGGCCCAAGCCGATTACGTCTCGGTGCATTGTCCGCGCACCGACGAGACCACCAACATGATCGACGCCGCCGCCTTCGCCAAAATGAAACCCAGCGCCTATTTCATCTCCACCGCGCGCGGCGGCATTCACGACGAAGCGGCGCTCTATGACGCGCTAGTCGGCGGCGACATCAAGGCCGCCGGGGTCGATGTGTGGGACCCGGAACCGCCCGAGCCCGACCATCCATTGCTCAGCCTGGATAACGTCATCGCCAGCCCCCATACCGCCGGTCTGACCTTCGCCTCGCGCGAACGGCTCGGCGAATGGGCAGCGGCACAGCTGATCGACGTGCTCAACGGCAAGCGCCCACCCCGGCTGATCAATCCGGACGCCTGGTCATTGTTCGAGGAACGGTACGAGAAGCTGCTGGGGCCGATGGTCGGAAAGTAGCGCCGCGCGTGATGCAGATGTGGTTCGCGCATGGCCCACGGGCACCGAGATCCAACCTGTATCGGGCATTAACCGCGGTGTGACAGCAACATTGCCTTGCATGGGCTTCCGAGAATTCGAGAAGTCCTGCCTGATTAAACAGTATTCTGAAGATTCTCGGTTGATTTAAGCCAAGCTGCGGGCAAGTGTCGGTCTTTGGATCATTGGGTTTCGGATGACATTCAGGGGTAGGACATGGGAACCATATTTAGGGCCGCCTGCCTTTTGTTGGTGCTCGGCACGACTAATCCGGCCGGTGCCCAGGACTTTCTCTCTCTTGACGCTTTCGAAGACACGTTTATTCGGGAGTTCCGTTTACGGACATCCGACATAATAGTTCGAAAGGTCGATACGCTACATCTGGAAGTCCAAACCCGAGAGGGGGAGACGGTCCAGATATTCCTCGACAACGCATACAAAAATTACCAGACGTCGCCGGAGTCTAAGACCGAGATAATTGCGGAACATATCAGCGTGCTGCTGAAAACAATCCCAGGTGTCGAGGCTCCCGTTGATATCGCTCGGATCGTACCGGTGATCAAGCACAAGGATTTTCTCGGCACGTCGCCGGATGGAGAGCGGGCGGATGCAAGGTTGGCAATGGCCCACGAGCCATTTGTTGCTGATTTGGTAATTATGTTTGCCGAAGATAGCGAATTATCCACGCGCTATATGGGAGAGGGTATTCTCGCCGATAGCGGGTTCCCGACATCTGGCCGTCGTGCCAAAGCTATCGACAATTTGAAAGCTGTACTGCCTAACGTCGAAGCGCGCGGTGGAGACGGTATATTTTTGCTTTCGACGGGCAGTAGTTATGGAGCCAGTTTAGTGTTGTTTGACGAGTTTTGGCGGAGCCAACAGTTGCCGGTGAAAGGTGAACTGGTGGTTGCAATACCGTCCCGAGACATCCTGGTGGTTACAGGAAGTCAGGACAAAGAAGGCCTTGAGAGAATGGGGCGAATTGTCTCCGACGTGATGGAGAACGAGGCTTATACCATTACCGACCGACTGCTCGTTTACCGTGATGGACAATTTGTCCCCTTTGGAAACTAGCGGTACAAAATTTAGGTCGACGTCAATCTTATGAGTTGACCGGAAAGTCCTCGTACAAATTCAGCGGTTAAATTTGTACTATTGGAACAAAGATGACTTCGCGGGCTTGGAAGTCCTGGCCGATTACGTCTCGATGCATTGCCCCCACACCACCGGTCTGACCTTCGCCTCGCGCGAACGGCTCGGCGATTGGGCGGCGGCACAGCTGATCGACGTGCTCAACGGCAAACGCCCGCCCCGGCTGATCAACCCGGACGCCTGGGCGTTGTCGAAGAACGCTACGAGAAACGGTTGGCACCGGCGGTCGGCGGGTCTGATTAGCGGAGGGTTTACCGCCGACAGCCGCCGTGAACCGGCGCGCGTGTTTGCGGCGGGTTTTGGCTCCACTCGGACATCGCTAACAAATCCGGTACGTCCGTCCCAAACAGGCCGGCGCGATTACATGCTGCGCCAATCACCTGCCTGTTCGAACGCCTCGGCGACCCGCAAAACGGTGGCCTCATCGTAGCGTTTACCGACGATCATTAGCCCGATGGGGAGGCCGTCGGCCATGCCGCAGGGCACCGA
>JABDJY010000136.1 GCA_013003285.1 Alphaproteobacteria bacterium
TGATCGACGCCTGCTGCGCCTATATGGACAATCCCAATATCTCGATCGACGAGATAATGCAGTACATGCAGGGGCCGGATTTCCCCACCGGCGGACTGATCGTCGGCTCCAGCGGCATTCGTTCCGCCTTTCACACCGGGCGCGGCTCGGTACTAATGCGCGCGCGCACCCATTTTGAAGATATTTCCAATAACCGCACCGCCATTATCGTCACCGAGATTCCGTACCAGGTGAACAAGTCGCGGATGATCGAGCGCATTGCCGAAATCGCCAACGAAAAGACCGTTGAGGGCATCAGCGATCTTCGCGACGAGTCCGATCGCCATGGCCTGCGGGTGGTGATCGAGTTGAAGCGCGAGGCCGAACCGGAAGTGGTGCTGGCCCAGCTGTTCCGCTACACGTCGCTACAGACCACCTTCGGGGTCAATATGCTGGCGCTCAACGGTGGCCAGCCCGAGCTGCTCGACGTCAAGCGCATCATCGCGGCTTTCGTCGAGTTCCGCGAAGAAGTCATTACCCGTCGCACCATTT
This sequence comes from Alphaproteobacteria bacterium, assembly GCA_013003285.1. GTDB lineage: Bacteria > Pseudomonadota > Alphaproteobacteria > UBA6615 > UBA6615 > JABDJY01. The sequence goes on from JABDJY010000136.1 coordinate 532, forward strand.
ACGAATTGGGCAAGGCCCGCGACCGGGCGCACACATTGGTTGGTCTCGCGGTCGCGGTGGCGAATTTGGATACGGTTATCGCGTTGATCCGCGCCGCCAAGGACGCCGCGACGGCGCGCGCCGAATTGGTCGCCACGCCATGGCAGGTCAAAGATGTGGCACCGCTAATCGAGCTGATCGACGAGCCGGGACGCGGGGTCGATGAAGACGGCAATTACCAACTGTCCGACGAGCAGGCCAAGGCTATCCTGGAGTTGCGGCTGCACCGGTTGACCGGCCTGGAGCGCGACAAGATCGCCGGAGATCTGCGCGCCCTGGTCGACGAGATCCGCGAGTATCTCGCCATTCTGGATAGCCGTGAAAAGCTCTACGCGTTGTTGCGGTCGGAATTGCTGGTCATGCGTGAGGAATTCGCCGACCCGCGGCGCACCGAGATCATCGAGGCCGAGTTCGAGCACGATATCGAAGACCTGATCCAGCGCGAGGATATGGTCGTCACGGTCACCCATGGCGGCTACATCAAGCGGGTGCCGCTCTCGACCTACCGGGCGCAGCGGCGCGGCGGCAAGGGCCGGTCCGGTATGGCCACCCGCGACGAGGATTTCGTCAGCCAGGTCTTCGTGCTCAACACCCACACGCCGGTGCTGTTCTTCTCGTCGAAGGGCATGGTCTACAAGATGAAGGTCTACAAGCTGCCGCTCGGCTCCCCGACGGGGCGCGGCAAGGCGCTGGTCAATCTGCTGCCCTTGGCAGACGGCGAGACCATCACCACCTTGATGCCGTTGCCCGAAGACGAGGCCAGTTGGGAAGATCTGTTCGTGGTCTTCGCCACGGCGAGCGGCAATGTGCGGCGCAACCGGCTGTCCGATTTCGTGCAAGTTAAGGCCAATGGCAAGATCGCCATGAAGCTCGACCCCGACGACCGGCTGATCGGCGTCGCCACCTGCGACGAGACCGATGATGTGCTGCTGGCGACGACTGGCGCCAAATGTATCCGTTTCCGGCTGACCGATGTGCGGGTCTTCCAGGGCCGCAATTCGACGGGCGTGCGCGGCATCAAATTGGCCAAGGGCGTCGAAGTGATTTCCATGTCGGTACTCCATCACGCCGAATCCACCACCGCCGAGCGCAACGCCTATCTCAGGCGTAGCCGCGCCGAGCGCGCGGATGGCGATAGCGGCGAAAATGGCCACGAGGTCGAAGAGACCGAGGCCGACGCCGACAATGGCGCTGAAGAGGGCGAAGTGAACCTTTCGGAAGAGCGCTACCGCGAAATGGCCGAGCAGGAACAGTTTGTCCTGACCGTCACCGCCAAGGGCTTCGGCAAGCGCAGTTCGGCCTACGAATATCGCGTCGCCGGCCGCGGTGGCCAGGGCATCGCCAATATCGATCTGGCCAAAGTCCCGGGTAATTCGGTCATCTCGTCCTTCCCGGTCGAGGCGAATACCGAATTGGTGATGATGACAGATGGTGGCCAGTTGATCCGCACCGGCGTGTCGGATGTTCGCATCGCCGGGCGCAGCACCCGTGGGGTGACCCTGTTCCGGGTCGCCGAGGATGAAAATGTGGTGACGGTGACCGCCCTGCAGGACGATGCGGACGGTGATGACGCCGAGGGCGACGATTTGGCGGAGGCTGATGGTGCAGGTGACGTCGCCGAAGCGCCGGATGCCGATCAAACCGGCGATGAAGCTGACCCGTCTGTAGAGGATAGCGATGAGTAATAGCGAACGGGTGGGCCTCTATCCCGGGACCTTCGACCCGGTGACGAACGGCCATGTGGACATCATCCGCCGCGCCGCGCGTACCGTCGACCGGCTGATCGTCGGCGTGGCGATCAATGCCGGCAAGGGGCCGCTCTTCTCGCTCGATGAACGGGCCGAGATGGTCAGTGACGAAATCTCTGCCATGGGTGACGGTCTGAAAGATCGTATTGAGGTGAAGCCGTTCGATTCCCTGTTGGTGCATTTCGCTGCCGAGCAGGGAGCCAACTGCATTATCCGTGGCCTGCGCGCCGTGTCTGATTTCGAGTATGAGTTCCAGATGGTCGGTATGAACACGCGCCTCAACCCCAATATCGAGACGATTTTCCTGATGGCGTCGGAAAGCCAGCAGTTTATCGCCTCGCGTCTGGTCAAGGAAATAGCGGCCTTGGGCGGCGATATCACCAGCTTCGTCTCGCCCCGGGTGGCGACGCGCATTAAAGAGCGCTACGGCACGCTCGACCTCGAGGCCGCGAGCGACTAAATAAGAGCCAATTGTAAACAGGGTAGGTCGAATTATGAGATTTACGCGACTAATCATCATTGCCGCGGCCATGCTTGCCGCCGCATTTGCGCCGGCAGCGGCGCAATCAGCAAAGGGGGGCGACTTGGAAAATACGCTTTATCTGGACGTGGAGTATGGCCGCGTTGTCATTGAGATGCGGCCTGATTTGGCGCCGAACCATGTCGCCCGGATCAAGGAATTGGTCCGTGAAGGGTTTTACGACGGTATCGTCTTTCACCGGGTAATCGACGGCTTCATGGCCCAGACCGGTGATCCCACCGGCACTGGCTCGGGGGGCTCGGGTAAGAATCTCGACGCCGAATTCTCGCTGGAGAAGCATGTGCGCGGCGTGGTTTCCATGGCCCGTGCCCAGAACCCCAATAGCGCTGACAGCCAGTTCTTCATCGTCTTCGACGACGCGCCCTGGCTCGATAACCAGTATACGGTGTGGGGCCAGGTGACCGAGGGCATGGAGCATATCGACGCCATCAAGAAGGGCGCCGGCCAGGGCGGCGCGGTGACCGATCCCGACGCCATCGTGACCATTCGCGTGGCGGCCGACGTTAAGGAATAGACGGTAGGGTATAATCGGCCCGAAATTTGGCAAGGCATAACCAGCGCCTTGTTCGAATAAATTAGCGCCGCCGGGCCGGCGGCGCGCCATCTGCTTATTGACGACGCGCTGGCGGCTTCCTAAGTTCCCGCTAACTACCCATCATCGATGGGCCCATAGCTCAGCTGGTAGAGCAACTGACTTTTAATCAGTAGGTCCCAGGTTCGAGCCCTGGTGGGCTCACCAATTAAAACAAGGACTTAGCGGGAAACCGCTAGGTCCTTGTTTCGTTGTAGGTACTCGATTGAGGCTTAAAACGTGATGGCCGGTTTCGCGCCCGGCCGGTGAGGACAAGAC
>JABDJY010000145.1 GCA_013003285.1 Alphaproteobacteria bacterium
CGACAAATGCCCATGAGCGAACCGCGCGCAAGCCGCGCGGTTCAGCTGCCGACAAGAGACCGGAATTGGGCGTTGGCGACCGTCAGCATGGCCAGATCGACCTGTTCCATAGCACGTAATTCGTCGATCAATTGATGCGAGCGGGAGACCGCCCCATCATGACCATCGAGCCACATCTCTATGAGACCCGAGGCGGCGCGCTGGTTGAGCTTGCCACCGCCGGCCATATCGAGGACCAACGTCGTCAATTCCGACTGGTGGCTATAGCTCTCATCGATAATCGACGCCAAGGCCAAGGTCTCCCAATCGGTTTCACTCGACACCCGCTTTGCCGCATGGCGCAGCCAGTCGATTCCCAAGCGGGCGCCGATGGCGAAGTACATGCGGCCGCAATCGATCACAGGCACGCCCGAGTTCGTGGCAATGCGCACAATGTCGCCGGCCGCTGGAAGGACGTCGAGGCTGGCAATACGGCTCGCCAGATCTTCCGGCACATTCTCCGCCGCGAGCGTGGCGGTGCGCACATCCATGGCGCTGGCGTCATCCTCGGCGACGATCTCCGGCATATGGTTCACCAGCTCGGAAATACTGTCCGAATATTGCGCGATGGCGCTTTCGATGGAGATCGGCGTGGTGAGGTTCTCCAGGAACCACTGGGTCATCCGTTCGGCCAGGGTCGCCACATCCGCAATCATCTCGGTCTGCAGATGCGCCGGCACCTTATTGTCGAGCGCCTCAATGGCCCGCCAGATCGGCCGCAGTTGGAACGCATCGCGCGCCACCACATAGGCCCGCGCAATGTCGGCGGGTTCGGCGGCGGTCAGTTCTTCCATCTGATGCACAAAGGTGGCGCCGACCCGATTGACCAGCGAATTGGTGACGTATGTCGCCACGATTTCGCGGCGCAGACGGTGCCGGTCAATATGATCGGCATATTCTTCGCGGATCAACTTGGGGAAATAGCGCGCCAGGTCACCCACCAGATAGGGGTCGTCGGGCACGTCGGTCGGCAACAGATCGCCATACAGGGCAAGCTTGGAATAGGCGAAGGTGACGGCATATTCCGGCCGGGTCAGGCCGTGGCCATCGCTCAACCGATCCACCATCTCCTCATCGTTGGGCAAAAACTCGATGGTCCGGTCGAGCAGACCACGCCGCTCGAGCGCGCGCATGAAATGCCACTGGGAATCGAGCAGCTCCGGCGCTCTCGCCTCGGCCACCGTAATCGCCTGGGTCTGCAGGTAATTATCGTTGAGCACCAGTTGCGCCACATCGTCGGTCATGGCCTCGAGCACTTTGTTGCGCTGATCGACCGAGATCTCACCCTGCGTAACCGCATCGTTGAGCACGATCTTGATATTGACCTCGTGATCGGAGGTATCGACGCCGGCCGAATTATCGATGAAGTCGGTATTGATGCGGCCGCCGGCGCGAGCATATTCGATGCGCCCCAGCTGGGTGATCGCCAGATTGGCGCCCTCGCCGAGCACGCGGCAGCGCAGCTCTTTGCCGTCCACCCGCAAGGCATCGTTGCTGCGGTCGTCGGCCTCGGCCTGGCTTTCGCGCGACGCTTTGATATAGGTGCCGATACCGCCGAACCACAGCAGGTCGGTCTGGCTCTTGAGCATGGCGCGGATAAGCTCGTTGGGCGTAACCTCATCGCTGTCGATCTCGAACAGCGCCTTCATCTGCGATGTTACTTTGACCGACTTGGCCTTGCGGTCGATGATGCCGCCACCCTTGGAAATCAGCTTGGCGTCATAATCGGCCCAATTCGAGCGCGGCAGGCGGAACAGCCGCTTGCGTTCGGCGTGGCTCTTTGCCGGATCGGGGTCGGGATCGATGAAGATATGCAGATGATTGAAGGCGCCGACCAGTTTGGTGTGCTTCGACAACAGCATGCCGTTGCCGAACACATCGCCGGACATATCGCCCACGCCCACCGCCGTGAAAGGCTCGTTTTGAATATCGCGGCCGATCTCGCGGAAATGGCGCTTCACCGATTCCCACGCGCCACGCGCGGTGATGCCCATTTTCTTGTGGTCATAGCCGACCGAGCCACCCGACGCGTAAGCGTCGCCCAGCCAGAACCCGTAATCTTCGCTGATACCGTTGGCGATATCGGAGAACGTCGCGGTGCCCTTATCAGCGGCAACGACCAGATAGGGGTCGTCTTCGTCATACCGCACAACGTCTTTCGGCGGAATCAGCTTGCTACCCTCTAGATTGTCGGTCAGGTCGAGCATGCCGGCCATCAGGGTCGAATAGCACGCAACCACCTCCGACATGGTCGCTTCGCGGTCTGCCGTCGGATCGCCGCTCGGCGCCGGCAGTTGCTTACACACGAAGCCGCCTTTGGAGCCGACCGGTACGATGACGGCGTTTTTCACCATCTGCGCCTTTTGCAGGCCCAGTACCTCGGTACGGAAATCTTCACGCCGGTCAGACCAGCGAATACCGCCACGGGCCACGTCGCCACCACGCAAATGGCAGCCTTCCATACGCGGGCTATAGACGAAGACTTCTTTCGTGGGCCGCGGCTCGGGCAGACCCTCGACAGAACGGCTATCAATCTTGAACGACAGGTACGGTTTTTCTTCACCGTTATCGTCGGTCTGGAAATAGTTGGTCCGCAGGGTCGCCTCGACCGCGTTGGCGAAGCGGCGGATGATACGGTCTTCATCCAGGTTCGAGACATTCTCCAGCGCGGCGGCGATTTGGGCGCTCAGCGCCTCGGCCTTCCGCTTCACGGTTTTGGCACGGCTCTTGGGATGAAGCTGCAAACGGGCGTGGAACAATTCGACGATGAGACGCGCCAGCTCGGGATTGTTGGCCAGGGTCTCTTCCATATAGGGCTGGGAGAAGGGAATGCGGGCCTGCAGCAGGAATTTGCAATAGGCGCGCAATATCACCACGTCGCGCCATTCCAGGCCGGCGCCGATGACCAGCTTGTTGAAGCCGTCATCGCCGACCGTCCCAGCAAAAACGCGGGCAAAATTCTGATGAAACTTCTCGCGGCACGCTTTCAGATCGACCCCGGCGCCCGAGCGGGTATGCATGGCGAAGTCATGGATCCACACGGCGCCCGACCCATCGCCATAGCGGTAGGAAATCTCGAACGGCTCTTCGCCTACAACCTTGAGCCCCATATTCTCCAGCATCGGCAAGACATCGGAGAGCGGCAGCGATGTGGCGTCGTGGTAGAGCTTTAGGTGCACCGCATCTTCCGGATCGTCCGGGCGCTGATACAGGTTCAAGCCCAGTTCGCCATTCAGGCGGACCTCATCGATATGCGCAATATCGGCAACAGCCGCCTCGGCGCTATGCTGCTCGCGATATCCCAGGCTGAACGCGTCGCTGTAGCGCTCATAGAGTATCAGCCCGCTACCCTCGCCATAGGCCTCAATGAGGGCGTCGCGTAGCGTGTCGCTCCACGAGCGCGCTGCCTCGCGCACTGCCGCCTCGATGTCGTCGATTTTGTAGGAAGGAATGCCCTTAGGGCCGACTTTGATGATGTAGAGAATGCGCGCCAACACGGATTCGGTGCTGAATTCCGGCGCAAAGGCGACCGTCGAACCGCCGAACCGCTGCTCCAGAATCTCCGACAGCTTCAGGCGCAGGTCGGTGTCGTAGCGGTCCCGCGGCACGAATACCATCGCCGTGAGATAACGCTGGAAAGGGTCCTCGCGCACGAACAGCGCGGTGTGCTGGCGTTCCTGCAAATGGAGGATGCCCATGGCGTTGTCGAACAGCGTGTCGGCATCGATCTGCCACAGCTCGTCGCGGGGATAATTTTCGAGGATATGGGCCAGCGCCTTGGCGTCGTGGCTGGACGGTGGAAACTCGGCGCGGGTCAGCGCGTTGGCGACTTTCTGGCGCAATAGCGGAATGCTGATCGGCGAACGGCTATAGGCCGCCGAGGTAAACAGGCCGACGAGCATGCGCTCACCAACCACTTTGCCGGCGGCATCGAATTTCTTCACCCCGATGACATCCATATGGACCCGGCGGTGCACGGTCGAACGCTGGTTCGCCTTGGTGAGCATCAACAATGTGGGTTGGCGCATGAAGGCTCGGATATCGCTCGGCAAAGGCTCATTGTCGGCCCAGCGCTCGAAGATTCTGCGATCGGCATCGCGCAGCACGCCGAGGGCACCCGGCGCCGCCTTTAATTTCTGGCTCTTGCCGCTGCCGACATGGTCGTATTCGCGATAACCCAGAAAGGTGAAATGATCATCGTTGATCCATTCGAGGAAGGCTTCCGCCTCCTTGACGTCCTCCAACGGCAGTTGCGGCGGCTTGGCGCGTAAATCTTCCAGAATCTCGCCGGCAACGTCGCACATCTTCGGCCAGTCCTCGACCGACGCCCGAACATCGGACAAAACGCGCTCGAGCCGCGCATTGAGAAGCGCGATCCTCGCCGGGTCGGTCTGCTCATTGACCTCGAAATGCATGAGGCTTTCGGGCTTGCAGCCGTCCTTCCCGCCTTTGGCGCCCCCAGTGGGCGCGCCGGTGCAGTCGAGCAGCTTGCCCGTTTTGTCGCGCGCAATATCGACGATCGGGTGGATTATCAGATGAACCGTCAAACCCTGATAGTTCAGCTCGGCGGTAACCGAGTCCACCAGGAACGGCATATCATCGTTGAGGATTTCGATGACCGTATGGCTGGTCTGCCAACCATGCTCGCTCTCCGATGGATTGAAAATGCGTATCTTCGGCTGCCCAGGCTTACGCTTCTGCGCAAATTGCCAGAACGAGGACGCCGCACCGTAGAGATTGTCGGTGCTTTGTTGGGCGATGTCGGTCGGCGGGACGTTCGCATAATATGTGCGCATGAATATTTCGGCGATCTTGCCGTTTCGGCCCTTGAATTCACTGCCGGCCTTTTGGGCGACCTGATCGATCAACGCTTTGCGATGCGTATCAATACGCGGGGTCATCTATCGTTACTCCTAAACGCTTTTCCGCCCACACCAGACGGCGCCAGTTGGCGCGCACCATGGGTCGGCTAGCACCCTAGCCCGCATTCGGAAAAACATAGTTAACATCAGAAAGAATTCATTAACCATATTGAGGATAGTGTTGCACCGCTATTGCGAATTGTATTGCGCGTCCATGACACGGCAACGACACCGAGGACCGCAGATTCGATTAAGGCCCGTTCAAGGCCCATCTGATCCATGCGATACGCAACAAAAAGGGGGTGGCGAAATTCGCCACCCCCTTCTTCGTGCCAGCGCGAACGCCGGCAATACCAAATGAACCAATCAGGCCGTATCGACCGACGGGAACAATGACTTGTAGGTCGCCAACTCTTCCTTGAGCTTGCGCTTACCGATGCGGCGTACCGTACGTTTCCACGCTGCCTCGGTGTCCTTGACAACTTGCTTGGCGGTTTTGTCACCGGTGTAGGCCTCGGAGATGTTCCGCTTGAGTTCGGTCTCGAACTCGAGCAAACCCGTCAAGTAGATCGGCGGGGTCGTGATCTGGAGGTTCCGGTTGATCGAATCCATGCCGCCCGATGTGTAGGTCTGGAACGGCTTCGATCCTTCCTTGAAGTGATCCACATGCCACGGATCGTGGAACGTGTTCACCGGATCGCCGACGATCAGCGAACTGTTCGCCGCTGTCGCGAGATACATCGCCATGTGGGCCATCTGCGCCTTACGGGGGCTATGACGGTTAACGACGATGCTGACGATCGGCGTTGAGATCGAGCGGTGAACACGCTTGCCGCTGAAGTCCGATCCTGGCACCAAGCCGTAGTTCCACTTACCGGCCGTCTTGGATTTTTCCGGATTCTCGGCCAAGGCGATGATGCCGTCCCAGTATTGGCAAGAGAAGGCGTTACCGTTGATGATCCGCGGGATCATCTGTGGTGTGCCCCAACCCGCCGCTTCCGGATGCGACGCCGATTTGACGTTCAGATACGTCTGAACAGCGTACTCGCCTTCCGGCGTATCCAAAGTCGGGTTCATGTCTTCGTCGAACGGGAAACCGCCGGCGCTATAGAAGTACATATAGAACCACGCAATGCTCGACCCGCGATCGCGTAGGTTGGCCGAACCCCAGATATTATCGTCGGGGCGGGTGAAGAAGTTCATGAGCTCTAGCTCTTCTTCCCAGGTTCCCGGCCACGTCATCTCTCTGCCGTGCTTGTCGGCGAAAGCTTTCTGCTCATCCGGATTTTCGAACAGATCCTTGCGAATGAACTGCGTATGGACGTTACCATCCGTGGGCATACCGTAGGTTTTGCCCTTGTAGGTCATGAACTTGCCGAAGTCGCCGACCGCATTGATCTTAAAGTTAGCGGCCGCCATGTATTCGTCCAACGGCTCGATTAAGCCCGCCGATGCCAACGACGGAATCATGTTGGAATCGAGATGGAAGAAGTCAAATTCCGGCGATTTGGACAATGCTTCCGCCATCGCGCGCTGCGGAATGTCGAAAGTGCTGATGTCCTGAATCTTCGGCATACTGATGCCGGTCGCTTCGTTGAACGCACCAACGACGGGTGAGATCGCGACTTGATAATTCGACCACAGAATGCCTGTTAATTCAGCCGCGCCCAACTTTTTCGCTGACGCAATAATCCGGTCCTCTTCAGCCCCGGCTAGTGCTGGCGACGTCAACGCTGTCGGCAACACTCCGGTCGCCGCCGCAACGGCGCCAGCCTTCATGATTTGCCGGCGCGAGATGTCCGACCATTTTACTTTTTGCACAGTAGTTCCTCCCTGTTTAACGATTGGGTTGCATGCCTCCAACCAAACGGTGGCAAAACTATATCACTATCGGAAATTTTTGCCACTTTAAGATAATTCTTAATTTACACCCTGCATTTCTCAACCAAAACCATAGCGGTGCTACGAGTATCGCGCCAGGGCCGCAGATACGATTAAGTCACCTCAAGATGGCCAAATAAAGATCAATCGGTTTGCCGAAACGCGGCGGGCGATTAAGACAATCGGGCGCATCGGCCGCAAGACGCGATTAGAGCAAACGTTTAAATGAACGCCTTGACTGCGCCAAAGCTGGGGCGGTAGCTTTCAACTTCACGTGTGCCGGTAATCTGAGATTTCGTGGCCGCACCCGAAGGGGGCGAACCAGGTTGGCTCGGGGAATAAATCGCAAATAATATTCCGGCGCGAACCTAGGGAGATCATAATGCTCACACTTAAGAAAACTCTTGCCGCCGCGATTGCGGTGGTGGCCTTGGCGGGCCTGAGCCTTGTCGGTTCAACGACCGCGCAAGCCCAGGATAAATTCCCCAACGGTCCAGTCATCATCCAGGTGCCGTTCGCACCGGGCGGTGGCGCCGATCGTACGTTCCGTCTTTTCGCACCTTATCTTTCAGAAGAACTCGGCGTTCCGGTAAAGGTCACAAATGTGGCCGGCGGCGGCGGCTGGGTCTCATGGGGCCAGGTGACGGGCCAATGGGATGCCGAAAAAGACGACCACAAGCTCGCGGTCGTCAACATTCCGCATATTTTCTCGATGCTGAACCCGGACATGAAGCGCACCGAGAGCCTCGAATCCTTCAACTTCTTGGCGTGGCACTCCTACGATCCCGGCCTGTGGCTGGTTCGTTGGGATGACGAACGCTTCAAGGACCTTGAGGGCGTAATCGATTATGCCCAAAAAGAGCCGCTGATCGTCTCGGTCGGTAGCCATGGCGGCGACGACCATGTGGGTATGGCTTTTGCGCAGAAAGCGATGCCTGATTTGAAGCCGATGAAGTTTATCTTCAGCGACACAGGCGACAACGGGAAAATCGCGATGATCCTCGGCAAGAACGTCGATATGGTTGCCGGCAATGTCGGCTACTATGTCCGCAGCATCATGGAGCGTAAGCTGCGTCCGGTTGCCGTTCTGCACAACGAGCCTTGGACTGTTCTGCCAGGTGTGCCGACCTTCCAAGAAATTGTTGGCAAACCGAACATCACTTACGCCGGTCGCACCTTGGCGACGGCGAATGGTCTGGCTGAAGAGAAGCGGGCGATCTACCTCAAGGCCATCGAGGCCGCGATGAGCAATCCGGCCTACATCCAGAAGGAAACGGCAAACCGTAACTTCCTGATGTTCCGCACCGGCGATGAAATGTGGGACCTGTTGCGGGCCGGCCAAAAGGTTGCCGAAGACGCGGCTTACTGGGAAGGGCCGCCGGCGCCTCCTAAAGAGAAGAAGTAGCCGTAGCTCTGCACTTTCAGCGTCTAACGTTGATACTGATAAGACGTCGAACCCTGCCGGAGTAATTCCGGCAGGGGACGGCGGCAGCTTTTTATCCTAATTCCCGTAACGCCCGATCGTTTGTACTGCATCCAAACATGCTGCGTATTTCGTGACGGACTGAGCCTGGGGACACTCGCATGACCAAGCTGTGGGCCGAGCGCCTGACCGCATTCGGAATGATTGCCGTCGCTACTTTCTTCATCTTTGAATCGACCGGCCTGCCAAGCTCGTCAGGCGCATTCCCGAAGTTCACCGAGTACCTCATTATCGGGCTTGCGCTGATCATGATCTTGCGCACCTTCATAGCCCGCGACGACAAGTTTTCCGACCCGGTCCATTTCGATTTTTCATATGTCGGCATGAAGCCAACGCTCGTGATGATCGTGTCGGTGTTCTACATTTACGCGGTGTTCCAAGTTGGGTTTTATGCCGCCTCATTCGTGTTTTATTTCCTGGTCACCTACATGACCGGAATTCGAAATTACAAGGTGATGGGCGCGGTCGCGGCCTGCCTGTTCCCGTTAATGTATGTCTTCTTCAACATTGCCCTTGGCGCTGATCTGCCCAAGGGATTCTTGATCTGAGCGTCACAATGCCCAGCATTGTTGCCCTCCACCAGCAAGAGAAAGATCGGCAATGGAAGCGTTCAATCATTTAGGCGACGTCATCACACTGGTAAGTTTAGGCGCCATGTTGATCGGCATCGTTGTCGGCCTCATCATCGGCGCCATCCCAGGGCTTGGCCCGCCAATGGCCATTGCTTTGATGATTCCCATCTCGTTCACCTGGGAACCCCAAACCGCGTTGATCATGATGGTCTCGACTTACGCCGCCGGCATTTATGGCGGCTCGTTCACAGCGATCTTGTTACGCGCACCAGGGACATCCGCCTCCGCCGCCTCGGCGATCGAAGGCTACGAAATGACCCGGCGGGGCAAGGCGATCGAGGCGATCCGCATGTCCACCTTTGCGTCCGTGATGGGCGGCCTGATCAGTGGTCTGGTGTTGCTGTTTCTGGCGCCACCGCTGGCCAAGATTTCGCTCTGGTTCGGGCCGGTGGAGTTTTTTCTCGTCGCCATTCTTGGCTTGACCGCAATCGCCGCCGTGTCCTTCGAATCGCTTCTGCGCGGTCTGGCGGCCGGCATGTTCGGCCTGTTCGTCAGCACCATCGGCGTCGACTCGATGACCGCCTTCCCGCGCTTTACCTATGGCGCCACCGGTCTTCTATCGGGCGTCGGCGTCCTACCCGCGGTGATCGGCCTCTTCGCGTTCGCGCAGGCCCTCACGCTGTGCGAGGGAAGCCCCCATACGAACATTTCCGGCAAGTCCAAACTGAGTTGGAACATCTGGCCGAAATTTAGCGAGATCTCACATTGCTGGTGGTCGTTGATGCGCGGTTGGTCCACCGGGCTGGTCATGGGAATGGTCCCGGCGGCCGGCGCCAGCGTCGCCCAGTGGATCGCCTATTCATGGGAGATCCAGCGCGGTAAACCGGGCGATAAGTTTGGCGAAGGCGAGATTAAGGGTCTAGCCGCGACCGAAGGGTCGAACAACGGGGTGACCGGCACGTCGTTAATTCCGATGTTCGTGCTCGGCATCCCCGGCGGCATCTCCGCCGCCGTCATTCTCGGCGCCCTGATGATCCACGGTCTACAGCCCGGCGACACGCTGTTCACAAAAAATCCCGAGGTTATCTACACCGTGATGTGGGGCTTCGTGCTTGCCAACATCCTGATGGGGGGTATCGCCGCCATCCTCGCCCGCACCATGGCCTACTCGACCCTGGTGCCGCGCGGTGTTCTGGCGCCGATCATCATGATCTTCTGTGTGGTCGGAACCTTCACCGCCAGCGGCAATCCCTGGGATGTTTGGATCATGGTGGTGTTCGGGTTCATCGGCTACTTCGCACAGAAGTATAACTTCACGCCGGCCGGCATCTTGCTGGGTATCATCCTCGGTCCGATCGCCGAACAGGGCTTCCGCAACGCCCTCGTTCTCTCTGACGGCAACATGATCGCCTACATCGCATCGCGCCCGATCGCGATCATCGTGGTCGTCATGATTGTCGGCGCGCTCTACTTCGCGCTACGGCCGAAGAAATGGGAAACGGCGGCTTCCGACTTCAATACGATGCACGACGAGTATGCCGAAGTAAAAGACGACTAACGACGAGCGTCAAAGCGTTTAACATCTTACTACCCTGGGAGCCCGGCGGGCTCCCAGGTCAACTTTTCTCGTAGCACAAGAGGGGGCCATTATGGCGCAGGCAGAATCGAAAAATATGAGGCTCATCGCCCAAAACACGCTGGTCGGCTTCGGCGGCATGGGCGAGGGCATGAGCATGCAGGTGGCCGGTGACGGCCGTCGTATCCTTTGGCTGGCGCATGAATCCGCGCCGAAAAATTTCACCGGCGTTGACGTATCCGACCCCAGCAATCCCCAGGTCGTCGTCCAGACCGAATTGCCCCATATGGACATGCGCTCCAACTCGCTGGAGGTGACCGGCGACATCATGGCGGTCGCCTACCAGACCAAGGGCAAAAACATGCAGCCCGCCGGGGTCGAGTTGTTCGACCTGTCGTCTCCGGAAGATCCCAAGTCGATTTCCTTCTTCGACTGCTCCGGGCCCCATTCGCGCGGCGTGCATCAGCTATGGTTTGCCGATGGCGAATATGTGCATTTCGCCGGCGGCTCGGACGACTTTGTGCCGAGCAATCCGCTCGACGATCAGTTCTATCGCTGCATCGACGTGCGCAACCCCTCCAGCCCGGTCGAGGTCGGCCGCTGGTGGTATCCCGGCACCCGCGAAGGCGACAATGTGCCGCCGCCGCCGCGCCATCCGCAGTTCGATTCCGGCTTCCGCGCCCATAACACCAACGTCTATCCCCAGCGGCCCGACCGCATGTATTTGTGCTACCTCGATGGCGGCACCTTCATCATGGACATCTCCGACAAGTCCAACCCGCAAGTGCTCGGCTCGTGGAACCCCCATCCGCCCTATCCGGGCTTTGCTCACACCGCGCTGCCCTTGTTCGGCCGTGACATCATGATCGTCACCGATGAGAGCGTGCGTGACGATGCCGGCGATTGGCCGAAGCTTGCTTGGGTGGTCGACATCCGCAACGAAGATAATATGGTGCCCATCGGCACGCTGCCGATTCCCTCGCCTGAGGAATTCCGCGGCCGTGGCGGCCGTTACGGCGCCCATAATCTGCACGAGAACCGGCCCGGCCCGTCGTTTCAGTCGGACGATTTGGTGTTCGGCACCTTCTTCAACGGCGGCGTGCGGGTGTTTGATCTCAGCGAACCGCTCAAGCCGCAAGAAGTGGCTTATTTCGTGCCGCCGCAGCCGGAAAATTCAATCGTCAGCGCGGTGCAGATCAACGACGTCTATGTCGACGAAAACCGCATCGTCTACGCCGTCGACCGCCATGCCGGCGGTCTCTACGTGCTCGAGCTGGAACTTTAGTTTCAGAAAGACGGCGCCGTTGCCGCCCCCAGGCGGAACGGCGCCGGTCCGAATGGGTCGGGCGGCACAGCGAGACCGCGCCAAAAGTGGCTGAGAAATTCGCCTAGCTGCGCCTCGATGACGTCGGGGCCGGCCGCGTCACCCGGCGGTTCAGCCGATATGAGCCGCACCCAACCGCCCAATTCCTGCGCGCGGCGATCCTTTTCACCACCGGCGAAAACCACGGCGATCACCTGATTACCGTCCCATAGCGCCACATCCACCGCCACAAATTCACTCTCGTTGAGGGGAATATGGGCCCGTGGTAAGGGCCGCAGCGCCGCCATGCCCCATAGCAACGGATCGAACATCGCCTCGGGCGTGCGCGCCAGCGCGACCAATTCATCGCGAAATTCCTCGGTCTGGCGCTCCACAAACGCAAAATAGAGGTCGATCCAGCGCCGCAGATATTTATCGAACACATCGCAATTGCGCAGATGAAGCCGCCGCAACAAATCGAGCCGGGCAGCGCCGACGCCGATCTCCGCATCACCGGGCGGATCATTGGCTTCCTCGTCGATGATACCGCGCCGGTAGGGGCCGTCGCCTAAACGCAACGGCGGTGATTTCGCCGTATCGATTTCGATCTTCGATACACGGCTCAGATTGGCGTCGCTCACGCGCGCGATGCCGTAGGGAATGATCAATTTCTCAGACATTTTGGGGTCGGCAGGCATGACGGCTTAAAAAATCACAGCGGAAAGCCCCCAAACGAACCGCTTGTCACGGCCTCCCACATGGACTGCAACGTGCCGTCTTTCTGCAAAATATACAATGTATAGACCGTGCCCACGGCGCAGATAATAATCGCGACGGTCTGGAAAAATCCCTTGTTCATCGCCCAGCCCCCTGT
>JABDJY010000169.1 GCA_013003285.1 Alphaproteobacteria bacterium
CATCAGCGGTATGGTGATGATGCCGGTCGATGCCGTGTTGGCAACGGCGGACCCGGAGATGGTGCCGGTCAGCGCCGAGGAGATCACCGCGACGAAGGCCGCGCCGCCGCGGAACCGCCCGGCGATGATCTTGGAAAACTCGATGACGAAATCCGACGCGCCCGATACCACCAGAAAGGCGCCGAAGATCATAAACAGGGTGATGTTGGCCGACGAGATGGTGGTGATGGTGCCGAACATGCCCTCGTCATTATAGAGCGAGCGGAACAGCACATCGTTCAACGGCAGGCTGGCGGCACGAAATACGCCGGGCAAAATCTCGCCGAGAAACAGGATATAACTAAGCGAGATAATCACCAGCCCCGGAATGATCCAGCCGGTCAGCCGGCGGGTGAGCTCGATGGCCGCGCCGATGACGATTAGCCCGGCGGCCCAATCGATAAACCCGAACTGCCAGGCCAGCCCGGTCTCGGCCAGGGTGCGCGTGTAAAGGCCGGCCTCGGCGGACGCGATCCACAAGGCCGATGCCGCCACGAGAAGGCCCAAAACTATATCGAGCGAAATCGACCAGGGTTTCTCGGCGTGGCGCTTGAACGTCGCCGTGGTGGCAAAGCCGAGAAAAGCGAAGCCGCCGAAATGCATGGCGTTCTGCCACAGGCCCGGCTCGTTCCAGGCCAGGTTGGTCGCCACATGCCACAGGCCGAAGGCGCAGATAAAGGCGAGCGTCGGCCCATAGCGGCCAATCGCCTTGAGCGAATAGTCGAAATCGGCCACCCCGTCGCGAAACCCGTGGATCGCCTCCACCGGCTGTTCGATCTCAAGTCGCGGCGTGATCGGACGTTGGTCCGTATCCTGGCTCATCTCTACTCTTTTGGCCTGATCTTTCCGGCGAAAGTCAAAAAAGAAGGTGGCCGCAGCGGGGCGACCACCTTCATTTTTCTAACGATGTTGCGGCACTACTTTGCCATCAGATGTTCGGCAACTTCGAGACCGACTTCCTTATAGTAACGCAAGGCGCCCGGATGCAGCGGCACCGGCAAGCCGGCAGTCGCCGCCTTGATGTCCATGGCTTTTGTCGCCGGATGGATAGCCCGCAGGAACGCCAGATTTTCGTAGATCGACTTAGTCAGCAGATAGACATGCTCTTCGTCCACATCCGCGTTCACCGCCAGAAAGTTCGGCTGGGCGATAGTCGCGATGTCTTTATCCTGACCCGGATAGGTGCCGGCCTTCAACGTGAAGGGCACCCACAGATTGCGGCCGCCGTCCATCTTCTTGGCTTCCTCGGGGGTGACGCTAAGCAGGGTGAATTTGCCCGCATTGGCGGCCAATAGTTTGGTGATGGCCCCCGTCGGCGGACCGGCCGGCGCGCCGATGCCGACAACCTGGCCGTTGGCCAGCGCATCGGCCGACGGACCGTAACCCGCATGGACCAGCTTAAAGTCTTTTTCCATGTCGAGACCGAGCCCGGCGAGCAGCACCCGGTTGGACCCGATGGTGCCCGAATTCTGACGGCCCAACGCCATCGATTGCCCCTTCAAAGGCACAAGATCGGAAACCGTGCCGGTTTTCACGAACTCATTGGCGATGACGAACTGTTCGACATTCTGCCAGAGCATGGAGACCGAACGCATATTCTTCTGTGGCGCGGTGACCGGTCCAGTTCCCGTCGCGGCGTAGGAGCCGAACAGGCCTTGGACGATGGCGAACTGAGCGGTGTTGGCGCCGAGTGCCTGGACATTGGCGCCGGATCCGGCCGAATTGACCGCTGTCAGACTGAATTTCTGCTTGGGCAGCAGTTTAATCTTGCTCAGGGTCGCAATCGCCGTCCCCACCGGATGATAGGTGCCACCGGTCGAGGCGGTATTGAGGATATAATTGGTGTCTTGGGCGATCGCCGGCGTAACGGCCAGAACACCCGCAGTGGCGATACCAATCACCATGGATTTGAGTAGTCGATTAGGTTTCATGAGAACCCTCCCTGTTTGGTTTGATTATTGTAATTCCAGCAAATTTCGAGCCCCTGTGATAGCCCCGAATCCGCGTAAAGACCATTCATCCTAAGGTCTCATACGGCACTCACAGGTTTGTGCGGTGTCATCAGCCATTGCCGAGCGCGGTGTAGCGTTTCAGATGGTAGTCGGCGTCACCGAACAGGGTGCCGATCATGGTCAGTCGCTTGAAGTAATGGCTGACCGAAAGCTCGTCTGTCATGCCCATGCCGCCATGCAGCTGGATCGCCTGCTGGCCGATCAACCGGCCGGCGCGGCCGATCTGTACCTTGGCCGCCGAGGCGGCGCGCGCCCGGTTCGCGGCGTCGTCGCTGGCCGCGATGGTCTCGGCCGCGCGATAGACCAGGGCGCGCGACAGTTCGAGAGCGTTGAACATGTCGACGGCGCGGTGCTGCAGCACTTGGAAACTACCGATCGGGCTGCCGAACTGCTCGCGGGTCTTGAGATAGTCCACCGTCGCATCGACCAGCACCGCCATCACCCCCACCGCTTCGGCGCAAATCGCTACGCTGGCCTCATCGATCACCCGCTCGATCAACGGAAATGCCCCGCCGGCCGGCCCCAGCAAGGCGTCGCCGCTGACGGCAACGCCCTCGAGCGCCACTTCCGCGCCATGCAAACCGTCGATCGTCGGGTAACCGCGCCGGCTGACCCCCGCCGCGTCGCCGTCGACCAGAAACAGCGAGATTCCTGCCCGATCGCGGCTGTCGCCCGAAACCCGCGCCGAGACGATCAGCTTGTCGGCGCTGGCCCCGCGCATCACCACGCCCTTGGCGCCGTTGAGCACGTAGCCGTCGCCGTTAGCGCGCGCGGTGGTTTCCACATCGGCGAGATTATAGCGCGACTGCCGTTCGGTGAAGGCGAAGGCAAACAGCGACCCACCCTTGATCAGCGGCGGGATCAGCGCCGCCTGTTGGTCGGCGTTGCCACCATGGCGCAGCAGGCCACCCGCCAGCAAGACGCTCGACAGAAAGGGTTCGACGACCAGGCCGCGGCCCAGTGCCTCCATCAGCACCGCCGTATCGACCAAGCTACCGTCGAGGCCGCCATGGTCTGCCGGCAGGGCCAGACCGAGCCAGCCCAGCTCGGCGAACCGGCGCCAATTGTCACGACTGAAACCATCCTCGGTGGCGACCAGCTGGCGGCGCCTATCGAAGCTATAGTCGCGCTCGATAAAGCGTTCGGCGCTGTCTTTCAGCAGCTGTTGTTCTTCGCTCAGCGCGATATCCATGGTGGGGCTTTCCGTGTTTCTTATTGCCGAGGTGTGGTGTGCGGCGGTCGGCCAGAGGTGGCGGGTCAGAGGCCGAGCACAGCCTTGGCGATGATGTTCTTTTGAATCTCGTTGGAGCCGCCATAGATCGACGATTTGCGCCAGTTGAAATAACGCGGCGCGATGGCGGCGGCATAATCGGGGCCGATCGGCTCTTCGTTCCAACCGGCCTCCAAGGCATCGCCGACGAAAGGATGGGTGTAGTTGCCCACCGCCTCGAACAGCAGCTCGGTGATCGTCTGTTGGATCTCCGTGCCGCGCAACTTCAATAGCGAGGCTTCCGGTCCCGGCGGGTTGCCGGCGGCTTCGGCGGCGAGGACTTGCAGCAGCACGGCTTCCAACGCCAACAGGTCGATCTCGACCTCGGCGATCTTTAACTGAAAGGCCGGATCGTCGAGCAACGGCCTGCCGTCGACCAGTTCTTCGGCGGCGATCTTGCGGACCCTGGAGAGCTGGTTACGCGACTGGCCCACATCGGCGGTCCAGGTACGCTCGTGCCCGAGTAGATATTTGGCGTAGGTCCAGCCCTTATTCTCCTCGCCCACCAAATTCGTTACCGGCACCCGAACGTCGTCGAAGAACACGTCGTTGATTTCCTGGCCGCCATCCAGGGTGGTGATCGGCCGCACCTCGACGCCGGGGCTGTGCATATCGATGAGCAGGAACGAAATACCGGCCTGTTTCTTGCCCTCGGTGGAGGTCCGCACCAGGCAGAACATCATGTCGGCATACTGGGCGAAGCTGGTCCAGGTCTTGGCGCCGTTGACTACATAATGCTCGCCGTCGCGCACGGCGCGGGTCTTGAGCGAGGCCAGGTCGGAGCCTGAGCCGGGTTCGGAATAGCCCTGACACCACCAATCCTCGGTGGTCAGAATGCGCGGCAGATAGTGCTGCTTCTGCGCGTCGTTGCCGAAGGCGATAATGACCGGTCCCACCATGGCGACGCCGAACGGCATGATGCGCGGCGCCCCGGCCAGCGCCATTTCCTCGTTGAAAATATGACGCTGGATCGGCGACCAGCCGGTGCCGCCGAATTCGACCGGCCAGCCCGGTACCATCCAGCCCTGAGCGTTCACGATGCGTTGCCAGGTGACATAATCGTCCTTGACCAGTTTGAGGCCTATCTCGACCTTGTGGCGGATCTCCGCCGGCAACTTATCGCGCATGAAAGCCCGCACCTCGTCGCGGAACGCCGCGTCGGCTGGGTTCAGTTTCAGCTCCATATCATCCTCTCCCGCCAACTCGCGCGCACCCTACCAGGTGCCGCTGGTCGTCTATACCGGCGGCTATTATGGCTATTTCAGATGCTGGTGTCGCGGGCCCTAAGTCGCTAATGATGAACAGTTAAACAGGATCTGCCTTACTGCGTCTAAGCC
>JABDJY010000210.1 GCA_013003285.1 Alphaproteobacteria bacterium
GCCGTATCCAGCACGGCGCGGACAATTTTGTCATACCCGGTGCACCGGCACAGATTGCCGGCCAGCCAGTAGCGAACCTCGGTCTCGGTGGGATTCGGGTTGTGATCGAGCAGCGACTTGGCCGCGACCAGCATGCCCGGCGTGCAGATGCCACACTGCAGGGCCGCCATTTCGAGGAATTTCTGCTGTAGCGGCTGCAGGTTTTCGCCCTCGGCCATGCCCTCGATGGTGTCGATCTCTTTGCCTTCGGCCTCGGCGGCCAGCATCAGGCAGGAACAGATCAGCCGGCCGTTAAGCGTGACGCTACAGGCGCCACAATCGCCCGATCCGCAGCCTTCTTTGGAGCCGGTCAGACCCAGGGGGCCGCGCAGCACGTCGAGCATGGTCTCGTAGGGCTCGCAGAGGAACTCCGTCGGCTCGCCGTTGATGGTGGTGGTTACATGCGTTTTTGCCATGGTCTCAAGCTCCTCGGGCGCGGTTGGCGGCGATGTCGGCGGTGCGTTTCAGCAGCACACCGGCAACTTTGGTGCGATAGGCGATGGTGCCGCGCTTATCATCAATCGGGTTACAGGCGGCGCTGCAGGCGGCCGCGGCGGCCTCAATGGCCGCATCATCGAGTTTGGAGCCGATCAGTGCGTTCGCGGCGTCTTCGACCAGCAAAACGGTCGGCGCCACGGCGCCCAATCCCACCCGGGCGGCGGTGCAAACACCGTCTTCGAGTGTCAGGCTGACGCCAACGCCGACAACGGCGATATCCATTTCGGTACGCGGGATCATGCGCAGATAGGCGTCGCTCGATCCCGGCGGCCGTGGCGGAAAGGTGAAGCTCACCAGAATTTCGCCCGGCGCTAAACTGGTGCTGCCCGGACCGGTGGGTACGTCTTCTACCGCTATCTCTCGGCGGCCGGTCGGGCCCTGCACTGTGGCGATGGCGCCGGCGGCGATCAGGGCCGGTACACTGTCGGCGGCCGGTGAGCCGTTACACAGATTGCCGCCCGCCGAGGCGCGGCCCTGCACATGGGTGGAGCCGATCAGGTTGAGGGCTTCCAGCACGCCGGGCCAGACGGATCCGAATTTCGGATGTTCTTCCAGTACCGCGCCTGAAACAGCGGCGCCGACAACGAAGCCGCCGTCGCTGGTTTCCTCGATGCTGGTCATTTCGGCGACGTTTTTGATGTCGACGATCAGGCCGGGGGTCACCATGCCGGCGCGCATTTGCACCAGAAGGTCCGTGCCGCCGGCCAATATGCGACCGTCTCCGTTCGCCGCGGCATAGGCGCTCACCGCTTCATCGAGCGTGCTCGGCGCCACATATTGCATATCGGTCATATTTGCTCCCCCGTAATCGTTGCCTTTTGCCCGCGCGCCCCCTTGTTTCGGAGGCTTACCTTCTCGGATTCGCGAACCGGCGAAGGCTACACGGCTAACGCGGATCGGAATAGCCCTTTAGGCCCGGTGCGTCACTATCTTCTCTAAAGTTTTACAGGTCTAGGTTCTATCGCTCGTTGCGGCCGCGCAGGCGCTCGAACTCTGCGATAACGGCGTCGGCGTTGCTGATATCCGCATAGCGTCGTTCGACATCGCGCAGATTGCTGATATGGGGCTCCTCCTCATGGTCGCCGACGCAGTCTTCGGCGACGATGGTGCGGAAGCCCAGGCTGAAACTGTCGACCACCGAGGCGCGCACGCAACCCGATGTGATGCAGCCGGTGACGATCACCGTATCGACCCGTTGCTTGACCAGAAACTGGGCGACCGGGGTATTGAAAAAGATCGACGGCGCCGATTTCGTCACCACCAAATCGGGCTGTGCTGCGGCGATACGCGGATCGAGCTCGACGGATGCATGGCCGATGACAAGCTCTTCGCGCAACGGTGCGATCTTCCAATAGGGCATTGCCTCCTGGGAGTCATAACCCATGACGCAGGCCGCGACCGGACACCCGGCAGCGCGCGCCGCGCCGATCACGTCGACGGTTCGCTCGACGGCGCGGTCGATCATCTCGGCGCCGCCCATGCGAAATTCAGGGTCGGTGAATCCGCGCTGAAAATCGACGACGACGACCCCCGGTCGCTCGCCCCAGCCGATCTCCTTATCGCCATAGCCGCGTTGGTTATAGTCCATTTGTACTGACCCCTTGCTTTCCCTATTCTGACATTAAAGCATGGGGTGGGGGAGGCGTCTCTTCCCAATCGATTAAAATAATAGAACCGTCAAACGCAGACGGACATCGGGGAAGTTTGGTTCATGAGTTATCGTATTTCTGTTGATACCGGCGGCACATTTACAGACATGGTTGTGCTCGACCCGGAGGGGCAGTTTCATGTCGGCAAGGCCCTCACCACGCCGGATCGCATATCCGAGGGTATGTTTAGCGCGCTGGAGGTGGCCGCCGGCGCCGTCGGCCGCGAACCTCGCGACTTGCTCGCCGAGACGGAGATTTTAATCTACGGCACCACACGGGCGACCAACGCCATCGTCACAAAGCAGACCGCGCGTACGGCGTTTCTGACCACGACCGGTTTCCGCGATATTTTGGTGTTCAAGGAAGGCGGCAAGCACGGCCCGCACGATTACAGCTACGATTACCCGCAGCCCTACATTCCGCGCCGGCACACATTCGAGATCGACGAACGCATCGGCAGCGCCGGCGAAATCGTCACGCCGCTCGACGAGGCCAAGGCGCGCGAGGTTCTCGAGACCCTCAAGGCGCGCGGCTTCGAAGCCGTCGCCGTGTCGCTGCTGTGGTCGATTGCCAATAGCGCGCATGAGGAAATGCTCGGCCGGCTGATCGAAGAAATATTGCCAGGGGTTCCCTACACGCTGTCGCACCGGCTGGCGCCGATCTTGCGCGAATATCGCCGGGCCTCGGCGACCGCCATTGATGCGTCGCTGAAACCTCTGATGCAGGCCCATCTGACACAAATGCGGACCGACTTGCAGGAAGGGGGCTTTGCCGGGGATCTACTGATTTCCACCTCGGTAGGCGGTTGTCAGGAGGTCGAATCCCTGGTCGAGCGGCCGATCAACACGCTGAAATCCGGCCCAGCCATGGCGCCGGTTGCCGCCCGCGCCTATAGCGCGGTGGAGAATATGGGTGGCGACGCCATCGTTTGCGATACCGGCGGCACGACCTTCGATGTCGGCTTGGTGCGCGACGGTCAATTGGTCTATTCGCGCGATAGCTGGCTGGGGCCGCAATGGCTCGGCGACATTATCGGCGCCTCGACGGTCGATGTGCGGTCGATCGGCGCCGGCGGCGGGTCGATCGCGTGGGTCGATGCTGGCGGGCTGCTCAGGGTTGGTCCGCAATCGGCGGGTTCGCAACCGGGGCCGGCGTGTTACGGCCGCGATGGCGACCAACCGACGGTCACCGACGCGGCCTTGGTGCTGGGTTATATCGATCCGGATTATTTCAACGGCGGGCGTATCGCGCTCGATCCCGCCGCCGCCACGCGCGTTATTGGTGAATTGGCAGCGACCCTCGACAAGAGCGTCGACGATACCGCCTATGCCATCATGGTCATCGCCAACGAGTTGATGATCAAGGCAATTGGCGAGATCACCGTGAATGACGGCCTCAACCCGCGCGAGAGCGTGATTGTCGCCGGCGGCGGCGCGGCCGGGTTCAACATCATGCCGATCGCGCGCGAATTGGGCTGCGACACGGTGATATTGCCGCGCACGGCGGCGGCGCTGTCGGCCTGCGGCATGCAATATTCCTCGATCGTGTTCGAGGCGACGCGCAGTCGGTTTACCGATTCCAATGGGTTCGACCGGGACGGGGTCAACAAGGCCCTCGACGAGATCGAAGCCGAATTGATGACCTTCCGCGACGGACTGGCGGTGGCCGCCAACTCGGAAATATCCATCGAGTTTTTCGCCGAAGCGCGCTACCGCGCCCAGGTCTGGGAACTCGATACAGCGCTTCCCACAACCCGCATGAACAGCGACGAAGACGTGGCGGCCTTGATCGAGGTGTTCCATCAGACCCATGACCGGGTCTATGCGGTGCGCGACGAAGACAGCCCGGTGGAATGCGTCAACTGGAAGGGGCGCATATCGATCCGGCCGTTCGATCCGCCGGACGCGCCCGACAAAGCCGATAGCCATTATTCGCCAGATGCTGCCACCACGCGCAATTGCTTCTTCGGCGATGCGGCGCCGGTGAATACGCCGATCTATCGCGGCGAAACGCTGAACGTCGGCGCCGACATCAGCGGCCCGGCGATTATCGAAGAGCCGACCACGACCATCGTCGTTTATCCCGGCATGAGCGCAACACTCAGCGCGGCCGGGGACTACATCCTCGACTGCCGCTAAAGGAGACCAATATGACCGATAGCGAAACCACCCTTGATCCGGTCCTCATTTCGGTGATGGCCAATCGCCTCGACGGCATCGTACGCGAGATGACCAACACGCTGCTGCGTTCGGCGCGCTCTGCGGTGATCTCTTCGGCGCGCGACTTTTCCTGCTGCCTGGTGACCGGAGACGACAAGCTGCTGGCCGCCGCGGAAGGCCTGCCGGTGCATATTTTCGGCTGTCACATACAGACCGAGAATATGCGTAAATATCATGAAGGCGATATCCAGCGCGGCGACGCCTATCTCGACAACGATCCCTATGGCGGTAACACCCATCCGGCCGACCATACTTTCATGGTGCCGGTGTTCTTCGAAGGCGAGCATATGTTCACCGCGGTCTCGAAGTGCCACATGGCCGATATCGGCAACTCGATCCCGTCGAGCTACTTCGTCCGCGCCAAGGATGTGTACGAAGAAGGCGCGCTGGTGTTCCCCGGCGTGCGCATCCAGCGGGACTTCAAGAATATCGAGGACATTATGCGCATGTGCCGGGCGCGCATCCGGGTACCCGACCAATGGTATGGCGACTATCTTGCCGGGCTGGGGTCGGCGCGCATCGCCGAGCGCCGGCTCGAAGCGTTCTGCGAGAAATACGGTAAGGAGACGGTCAAGGCCTTCATGAAGGAATGGTTCAATTATTCCGAGCGGCGCATGATCGACAATATCCGCCGCCTGCCGAAGGCGAATTTGGTCAATAAGGGTCGCTCGGACCCGCTGGAAGGCGTCTTACCCGATGGTCTCGAGCTGACCGTGAAGATCGATATCGATCCCGATGAGGCGCATATCCATGTGGATCTGTCCGACAATCCGCCGTCGGTGGATGCCGGTATGAATACCTCACTGGGCGCCGCCACATCGGCTGTTGTCGGCGCGGTGTTCAATGCGCGCGACAAGGATTTGCCGCGCAATGAAGGGGCGTTCCGCCGCCTCAGCTTCACCTATGCCGAAGATAGCGTGGTGGGCGCGCCGAAATTCCCCCACTCCTGCTCGGTGGCGACGACCAATGTCGCCGAACGTCTGGTCAATATTACCCAATCGGCCTTCGCCCAACTCGGCGACGGCATGGGCCTGTCAGAAGGCGGCGCGGGACTCGGCGCCGGCATGGCAGTGATTTCGGGCCATGACGAACGGCGCGGCGGCGAGGCCTATGTGAACCGCCTGATGCTATCGACCAATGGCGGGCCGGCGAGCCCGGAGGCCGATGGCTGGGTCAATTACGCTATCCCGGTCATCGCCGGGCTGATGTATCGGGATTCGGTGGAAGTGGATGAGCTCAAACATCCCATTCGGGTGGAATCGCTGAGTTTGGTCACGGATTCAGCCGGCGCCGGACGACGCCGTGGCGCGCCGGCCCAGCAGATCGAATATGGGCCGACCGATGGCGCCATGACCTCGATTATCTCATGCGATGGCCAGCATGCCGCGCCGCGTGGCGCGGTCGGCGGCCATGCGGGAACGGCGGGGGAGACTTGGCTGATCGAAGACGGCACCCAACCGTCGCGCCTGCCCAATGTGGCCCAGGTCCACTTGCAGCCGGGACAACGCATCCGCGGCCGCGATTCTTCCGGTGGCGGTTATGGCGATCCGCTCGATCGTGAACCCGAACGGGTATTGCTCGATGTGCTCGAAGGCTGGGAGACCCGCGAGAAAGCGCTGGATATTTACGGTGTGGCCTTTTCCGGGGAAATCGACGACGAGACCCTGGCGATCGATGCCGCTGCAACGGAGGCCCGGCGGTCGGAGATCAGAGAGACGCGCGCGCCCTAATCCACGGGCTCCGCGTTGACGCCTTCTTCGAACATGTTGAGGGCGAGCTTTTTGAGGTCGTCCAACGAGGCGTCGTCGCTTTCCGTGCTGGCGACGGCGACGAAGCGACCCAGATTGGCGGCGACGGCGACGATCAGTTCGTGTGACGACAGATCCAGGCGCTCGCCGACTTCCAAACAGGCGTCGCAAACCTCCTGCAGGAATTCCAGATTGTCGGTATTTTCATCGCTCATAGGGGCCTCCTCGCGGTCCAGGTCGATTAGCGTAATAACAGGATAATGATGCCGGCGACCACCAGGATTATGCCGATCAATTCCAGGCGTAGAATACGTTCGCGGAAGATCAGGGTCGAGGCCGAGATTGTGAATACCAGTTCGATCTGACCCAGGGCGCGCACCAGAGCGGCCTGCTGAATGGTCATGGCGGTGAACCAGCCGATCGAGGCGAGCGCGCCGCTGAGGCCGACCCA
>JABDJY010000238.1 GCA_013003285.1 Alphaproteobacteria bacterium
CATCAATCCGACGCGCTCGATCATATTCAACCAGAGCCGCGTTTCGGCCCATGCCGAGCTCGCCTGGATCTTCAATTGCGTGGCTCGGGTCGGCTGGCTCAATCGCATGACTCAGTTCAAGGAGAAGGCCGGCAAGCACCGCGAGAACGCCTCGGTCGGGCTCTATGTCTATCCCAATCTGATGGCGGCCGACATCCTGGCCTATAAGGCGACCCACGTGCCGGTCGGTGAAGACCAGAAGCAGCATTTGGAGCTGACCCGCGATATCGCGATCAAGTTCAACAATGATTTCGGGGTCGAGTTTTTGCCGGTTGTCGAACCGCTGATTTTCGGCGAAGCGACCCGGGTGATGAGCCTGCGCGACGGTTCGAAGAAAATGTCCAAGTCGGACCCGTCCGATTATTCGCGCATCAATCTGACCGATGGTCCCGACGAGATCGCCCAAAAAATCCGCAAGGCGCGCACCGACGCCGACGCCTTGCCTGGCACCGATGTGCTGGCCAGCGACGGCAGCCATGTTGAGGCAGCCTATGAAAAGGCGCGGCCGGAGGCGTTTAATCTGTTGTCGATCTACGCCGCCCTATCGGAGCAATCCATGCCGGTGACGCTCGAGCAGTTCGAGGGTGCTCAGTTCAGTTCGTTCAAGAGCGAGTTGGCCGACCTGTCGGTCGCCAAGCTGGGGCCGATCGGCGAAGAGATGCAGCGGCTGATGGCCGACCCCGGCCATGTCGATGGCATCTTGCGCGATGGGGCTGCGCGGGCAAACGCCATCGCCGAACCGGTTTTACGTGAAGTGCAGGAGATCGTCGGGTTCCTGAACCCGTAGACCCGGTCTTAGTTCAGGGGTGCGAAGACTTCTTGCGCGGCCTCTACGCCGCGCAACCGATGTTCGCCTAACGGGCGTAACTCAACCGGTGCGGCGGCGGCGACGCTGGCCGATACGATAATCGGCTCGCCTAATTCGGCACCCAGTGTTTCCAATCGCGCCGCGTGATTGACGGCCGGCCCGATAACCGTGAAATCGAGCCGGTCCGGCGCGCCGATATTGCCGTAGTGAACGGATCCCAAATGTAGTGCTAATCCGCATTCGATGAGAGGCCGGCCGGCGGCTTGCCGTTCGGCGTTGCGGGCATCAATGCGCTCTCGCGCCGTACGGGCGGCCGCTAAGGTCTTCGCGCTGCAGGAAGCCGCATCGCCGCCTTCCTCATCGTTGAGCTCGTAAATCGCCAACATGGCGTCGCCGATAAACTTCAAAACCTCGCCGCCGACTTCCGTGACTGCCCCCGCCATGATCTCGAAATAATCGTTCAGGAGGTCCAGCAGTTGGTCGCCCGGTAGGCTGTCGGTGAGGCTGGTGAAACCTCGCAGATCGCAATACCAGATGATGGCGTCAATGGTCTCGCCGCTGCCGCGGGTGATCGCGCCCGAAAGCACCCGCGCGCCGGTGCGGCGTCCGACATAGGTGCGGACCACTTGGCGTGCGGTGCGGTAGGCGGATTCGGTTTCGACGATCGGCGCGAGCATGTCGATGACATCCTTCAGCGCGGCGACATCGCTATCGCTAAACCCGCCAGGCGCATCGGTTTGAAACGAGGTGGGATTGCGCCGGCCATCGGAAAAAACCAGCGGCATGGCGACATAGTCCGTCATGCCTTCGCGCTTGAACTGGCGAAAAATCTCGAACTCGAGTTCGTCTTCCGGCACATCGAGACGCCGCCGGGTTATCTGATCGCCTTCGTCGGCGCGGGCCATTGCCTGGGCTAAAGGATTGTCGTTGAACTCCGGATTTTCGGTTTGCTCCCAAGTGGCGATAACGCGGCCGGTGCCTTCGCCGCGGCGCCAAATATAGGCCGTTGCGGCCACAAGAGGATGCAAGGTGCGTACGCCGCAGAAGCCGCGCACAATCGGTATGCCGGCGGCGACGATTTGCTCACACAGCTTGTCACCGGTATCGCGCATATTGTGGACCGTAAAACGGCCCTCCTTGATCAACCAATGTAAGACTGGTGCTGCCTTGCTCATCGCCTCACGCATACTCCGGTAGGGTGAAGATTTCGTGGGGTTCGCGCACGCCCCGTAGGGCATGGAAACCGAGCGAGGTTACGGGCTGTTCGATAGCCTCGGCGACGGTGGCCGAAACCAGGACCGGGCGATTCATGGTGCGGCACAATTGCTCGATGCGCGCGGTATGATTGACCGTCGGGCCGATCACGGTGAAGTCGAGCCGGTTCGGCGCGCCGATGTTGCCGTAGACAACTTCGCCCATATGTAAGGCGATCCCGTAACCGAGCGCCGGCAGGTTCTTCTCCAAACGTTCGCCATTACGTTCTTCCATTTGGTGTACCGCATCGCGGGCGGCGCCCACAGCGGCTTCGGCGGCTCCCATGGCGCCGCCATACTGGTCGTTGGGAAAGATCGCCAACACCGAATCGCCGATGAATTTAAGCACTTCGCCATCATGGCGCTCGATAGCGCCGACGACGCGCTCAAAATGGTCGTTGAGAATGCCCAGCAGAACCGGCGGCGCCAGCGCGTCGGACATGGCGGTGAAGCCGCGCAAGTCGGAAATCCAGAGCGCGGCTTCGATGGTCTCGTTGACGCCGCGGTAAATGGCGCCGTTGAGAACTCGCTGGCCGGTCTTATGGCCAAGATAAGTATCCATCAGATTGCGTGAGACGGCGCGGGTGGCGAGAATCTCAAGCACCAGGGAAAAGGTCGGCATGATGCCTTGAATACGTGCGATCTGCCCGTCGGTGAATCCGCCGGACATTTTTGTCGCCCACGAACAGGCGTAGGAACGTCCATCGCTGAACGGTATCGGTAGGATCAGGTAGTCGGTCACGCCCTCTTCATCGAGGTCGACGAGCACCGGAAAATCGCGCGGGCAATCGGCATCGGCGAGCCGTCGCCGCAGCCCGGGCGAGCCCTCGAATATCAAACGCACCGGGCTTTGCTGATAGGATTCGCGCGTCTGCGTTTGGTGGTCAGCGGTAAATAGCGACAATTCTTCGACGCCGTTTTGCCACATATAACCGCTGGTCGAGATCTGCGGATGCAGCGTGCGCATGACGATGCTGACCCGGTCGAGCGGCATGTCACAGGCGACGAAGCGGTTGCAGACTTCCTTCACGAAACTCGGGATGTCTTCAGTATAGCGGCCGAAATTCTCGATCCAGTCGAAGACCTGACATTCGGCTCCGGCCGGGGACGCGAGCGGTTGCAGCTCAACAGGTGTCTCGGACAGAGTTGTCATGGTCGGTCCATTTGTGGTCGCGGCGGACTGCATATGGGTCGCAGGACAAGCATCAATAAGCCCCTAATTGTATTGATTGATTCCAGAGTTTCGTTGGCGATGTGGTAGGGTTCAGCCTACTTGATTTGTTTGGTAAATAGTCCACATTCGAGCTAAGAGAAGTTTGGACTTTAGCCATCCCTTGGCAAGGTCGTTAATAATTAAACACGAACAGCCTGCGGGGAGATCAAACCGTGTTCATCCAAACCGAAGAAACTCCGAACCCGGCGACCCTGAAGTTTCTCCCGGGCCGCGACGTCATTGCTGCCGGCACTGCCGATTTCCCCAATAGCGAGGCGGCGGCACGCTCGCCGTTGGCGACCCGGCTGTTCGCGGTGTCGGACGTGACGGCCGTTTTTCTGGGGGGAGATTTTGTCACCGTCACAAAGTCTCCGGACGTTGATTGGCAGGTGTTGAAGCCTGCCGTGCTTGGCGCGATCATGGAACATTTCACCTCTGGAGACCCGGTCATCCGCGAAGCGGTTGGGCCGGCGCATGCCAGTGGCGATGGAGACAATGACGAGATCGTGTCGCAGATTGTCGAATTGCTCGATACCCGCGTGCGTCCGGCAGTTGCCCAGGACGGCGGTGATATTGTATTCCATGGCTTCGAGGATGGCGTTGTTTACCTGCATATGCAGGGTGCCTGCTCCGGTTGCCCAAGTTCGACGGTAACGCTGAAGATGGGCATCGAGAACTTGCTGCGCCATTACGTACCGGAAGTTCAAGAAGTACAGGCCGTTATCTAAAATACGGTCTTTCGGGGGAGTTAATTGGAGCGGCCGCGAAATTAACCGTGCCGCAATATCTCCTAAATTCAGTCACACTTTGGTGCGCCCCTGCCCGCACATTGACGACCAATATAGGCAAGTTTAGCAAGAGCTGACATGGGCATTATGAAACATTACCAAGGCGCCGCGCTGGCGCTCATCGCTATAGGTGTGGTTGCCCTCTACGGGGCTGCACTCATGGGGCCGGGTGTGCAACAGCAGACGGCGGCGATCGAATGGGTGGCGCTGCCCGACGTGAACGCTAGCGCCAGTGCACCGCTGTCCGACGTAAAACCGATCACCAGTGCAGCGTTACCCGATGTCGGCATGCTGGGTCTGGATGCGGTCGCGCTGGTCGAGCAGCAGCAGACGAATACCATCACCGTGGCCGAGTTGCGCGATAGATTCAGCGCGGTATCGTTCGAACTGGGTGCGGTCCGATCGGGCGGGCAAGCCGTGCCCCGGCTCTTTGCGGAGGCTCTTCCCCACGATTTCAAAACTTTGGACGAGGTCGACAAGCTCAAGCAGACCTTCTTTCGAATGGTGCTGCCGCTGACCTTGAAGGTGAACGAGGAAATTCTCGCCGACCGCCACCAACTGCTGACGGTGCAGAAGGCGTTGACGGCGGGTCGCACGGTTTCCGACGAACAAGCACAGTGGCTGGCTGAGTTGGCCGAACGCTATGATGCGTCGCCCAATGACATTTCCGAACTGGTGCGCCGGGTCGATGCCATATCGCCGGCTCTCGCGCTTGCCCAGTCCGCCGAGGAAAGCGGTTGGGGGCGCTCCCGCTTCGCCCAAAAGGGCAATGCCCTGTTTGGCCAAAGGACGTGGGATAAGGGCCGGGGCATCGTACCGCAGCAGCGCGGTGAGGATGGCCGTTTTGAGGTGCGCGCCTTTCCCTCGCTGCTCGATAGCGTGCGTAGCTACGCACGAAATTTGAACGGCCATCCCGCCTACGATGATTTCCGCGCGCGTCGGGCGGAGATGCGCAAGCGTGATGCGGCGCTCGATCCGTACGGCTTGACCGAAACCCTCACGGCCTATTCGGAACGACGTGAGCATTACGTGGAAACGATCCAGAAGATATTGCGGATCGATAGTCTGGAAGAGTTGGAAGATACCAGGCTCGAAAGCCACCCGTTAGAAACGACCCAGTTTTTGTCGCCGCGCTAAGCCGATACCCGGTTACGACTTCGGTACGTAATAGAGCATCCCGAGCCAGCGCCAACGGCCATCTGATCCCAATGCGGTACAATTGATACGGGCGCGGCCCGGCGAAAAATTGCGGGCCAAGCGTACTTCAACGCGCGGTCCCAGCCGCTGCATTTGCAGTTTCCCCTGATTGCCTGAATAGCAAGTTAGGCCGCGCAACGAGGCGGCTTCTTTGCTCAATGTAAAACCGAATAGTGGCGGGTTTGTCGTGAGAGTTGGGTTGAGCGGTGACAGGTCGGTGTGGGGGACGGGCAGTGCATTGACCACCAGTTTGAACCTTTTGGTATCACCAAAATTTTCGTTGAGCGCAAATCGTGGCATGTAGAAGCGATCGGAGGAGGCATGCAGGGCGCCGGAATGTTGGCCGAAAGCATGCTCGAACCCGAACTCCTTAACAATCTCCTGAATGCTGTTACTGGCTTCGCCAAACGGGTAGGCGAAAAGGGGAGGCTTCGCCCCGAGTTCGGCTTGGAAACGCTGGTTCGAGAGCCGCAGATCCTCTTTGTTGCGGTCGGCGCGATTCGCCGGCATATGAAGATGGGTTGCCGTTTGGCTACCGATGGTGACGCCATTGTCCCGCAGGTCGCGGATCTGGTCCCAACTCATAAAGCTTGCGAAGCCGCGATCGACCGGGTCGGTGGCGACGAATAGCGTGAATGGAAAACCGGCTCGTCGCAGGCGCGGCCATGCCTCGGTATACACCGACAGATAGGCGTCATCGATGGTGATGCCCACGGTGCGGTCGGGCAGCGACTGGCCGGAATTAACCGCCGTGAGAATGTCAGGGACCGACATAACCGTGTAACCGCCAGTCTGCAGTTCCGCGATATGAGCCTCGAACTGATCGATGCGAATATTGGTTGAAGGATGCGCGCTTTCGCCGAACCGGTGGTACATTAAAATGACGGCGGATTCCGCTGCCTGAGCTGGAACCGGCGCGGCGAGTATCGTGAGCAGGAAAAGTAAAGCCGTGGCTATTGACCGATGGGCGCCGGTTTTAGTCACCAGAACATTACCCCGAGAAATGGTTTCGCGGCGCGGCTAGGCCACGCCAATACGTTTGTTACCGTACTCCCGAGCCGAATTGGATCGCAAGTGGTCTGGGCGCAATGTTACCCGGCAGATCCTTAAGGAAGTGTCGCCATCATGGGCTGGGGTAATGCGCTATCGGCGATCAGCGGATACTGGCGGCTGTTGAATAATTGATAGTGCCACCATTCCTTGCCGTAAAAATCCCAGCCGGCGGCCGTCATTATCCCCAGCAGAAACATGCGGTTGCGTTGGGCCGCCACGGAAATGCCCGTTGCACCGTGATGGGAGAGCGGGGTGAAGGCGTCGAAAGGCGTGCCCATGTCCAAAAGTTGGCCGGAATCGTCCGACAGATTCACATCGACAGCTGCCCCCCTGCTATGGGGTGAGCCGCGGCGGGGGTCGGCAAGAAAATCGGGATCAGGCGTGTGGTTCCACAAGACCCATTGGGCCTCGGCGGGCCGTAGAGCATCGAATATTCGCAACCGCAATCCAAACCGTTGGGCCAACTCAACGGCGCGTGTGAGTTTTGCCGCTGCGTCGGTGTTTAAGTAACAATGCGCGGCGGCATAGATCGGCGCGCCGGTGAAGTTGCGCTCCGTGGCATAAAATAGGTCGATATCGACGCCGTGGGAGTCTGGTGTAATTTCGACAATGGACACGACCTAGCCTCCGGCGCTGGCTATGCGGATGAGCCCGGCGATGGTAGATCGTGGCTGTGATTCTGCCAACGCGCGCTCGCTAAACTAGGAACGGCAATGACCGAAACGGCAACGCCAACGATATTGGCCCTCGATGCCGCGGCCGGGGCATGTTCGGCGGCCCTATTCGCCGCGGGGGGTGTGCATCGTCGCGAATGGGCAGCCATGGCGCGGGGCCATGCGCAGGCGCTAATGCCAATGATCACTTCGGTGATGGCTGATCATGATTATGCCAACCTCGATGCGATTGCGGTAACGATTGGTCCCGGCGCCTATACGGGGTTGCGCATTGGCGTGGCGACGGCCCGCGGCTTGGCGCTGGCGGCGCAATTGCCGGTTATTGGGGTCGGCAGTTTTAAGGCCATTGCCCGGGGCGCCCGTGCCGCGGGCACGCCGGCGGGGGCTATGCTGGTCCTCCTTGAGACCAAGCGCGCCGATTTATATGCCCAGTCTTTCGATACCGGGCTGGAGGCCACCAGCGAACCCATATGCCTTGAGCCCGACGCGATCGCCGAAACGTTCGCGAGTCTTTGGACGGCTGGCGAGCCGGTCATCATCGCCGGCGACGCGGCGCCACGGTTGTTGGAGGTATTACCCGAGGACTATCGCATGATCGTCGCCGCCGGAGACGGGCTGGCGGACGCTGCCATCGTGGCCGCTGAGGCCGCCGATATCCTGCTGGCGGATCCCGCGGTGCGTGACGCACCGTTGCCGCGGCCGCTCTATCTCCGACCGCCGGATGTATCGCCGCCGACGGCCGACCGGCATCGATGGCGCCGCGAAACCGGATCGTGACCGACAGGCCGAATTTTCGGGTGGAGACCGTAACCGGCGGTGCCGACGTCGCCGGGGTACTCGCTGATTTACACGCCACTTGTTTTGCGCAATCGGCGCAGGAGACATGGTCGGAGAATACTATCGCGACGCTTCTCCGGGCGCCGGGAAATGTGGGCGCCATCGCGGTCGCGCCGCATGGTGGCGCGATTGGTTTCATCATTGGTCGCGCTATCGGTGACGAAGGCGAGGTGTTGACCTTGTGCGTTTCGCCGACGGCGCGTCGCCAGGGTATCGCGACAGCCTTGATCGTAAAGCTGAGAGAATTACTGGCGCCGCGACAGCGATTGTTGCTCGAGGTGGCGGTAAATAATCAAGGCGCTCGTAAACTATACCTACGCCTTGGGTTCGACGAAGTTGGCCGCCGGCCGGGATATTATAAGCGGGGCGGGAAAAGCGTCGATGCGCTGGTGTTGGCGAATGGCTAAGGGCAATTCCCTATAGATTATTACTTAAAAAACCTATGAATTAAGTGATCACTTATGAGTATAAATAAAA
Source organism: Alphaproteobacteria bacterium (assembly GCA_013003285.1). Lineage (GTDB taxonomy): Bacteria > Pseudomonadota > Alphaproteobacteria > UBA6615 > UBA6615 > JABDJY01. The sequence goes on from JABDJY010000238.1 coordinate 8,340, forward strand.
AAATTAGATGGCCTGTTGAGAAGATGGGCCCGATAACATATATAAAATTGTAACTTATCGTAATGAGGCCTAACAAATGACCGACCAGAATAACTCTGCCGATTTGCTGAAACTAACCGCGGAAATTGTCGCCGCTCATGTATCGAATAATACGTTGCCGGCGGCTGAACTGCCGCAACTCATATCTCAAGTACATTCCAGTTTGTCGGACACGGGCAAAGCGGTGAGCGCCGAGGAACGGCCAGCGCCCGCGGTATCGGTGAAAAAATCCATCATGCCCGATTACATCGTGTGCCTGGAAGACGGTAAGAAACTGAAGATGCTGAAGCGGCATTTAAAGACATCTTACGACCTGACACCCGAGCAATATCGTGAACGGTGGGGGTTGCCGGCGGACTATCCCATGGTGGCGCCAAACTATGCCAAGCGGCGCAGTGCGTTGGCCAAGGAAATTGGACTTGGCAAGCGGGGGCGCACCAGCAAATAAGCTGTCTGACTGGATGGCGGGCTTTTTTCGGCGACCCGTCGCCGATTCGCGTAAATTGCACTATATTAACGTTCGATGTGGGTCGTTCGTCGGGCTGTAACTCGCGATGTCAGGGTTGCACCGAATACCTTTGTGAGGAGGGGCATGCAGTCGCGAATCGAACAGATATGCACCGACAAGGGTCTGAAAATGACCGACCAGCGCCGAACCATCGCGCAGGTTTTGTCGGAAAGCATGGATCATCCGGACGTGGATCTGGTGTATCAGCGCGCGACTGCGCTTGATCCGCGTATCTCCATTGCAACGGTATACCGGACAGTTCGTCTGTTCGAAGAGGCCAATATTCTCGAGAAGCATGATTTTGGCGATGGCCGGGCACGCTACGAAGAAGCGTCGAACGATCACCACGATCATCTGATCAACATTAAAACCGGTGAAGTCATTGAGTTCTATAACCGCGAGATTGAGGTGCTGAAGGAAAAAATAGCCAGGGAACTTGGCTATGATCTCGTCGACCATCGCTTGGAACTATACGCGACGCCCTCATCGACCGATAAATCTAAAGACGACCAGGATACGCATTCGTGAGACTCAACTTGGGCGACAGCAAAGCCAATCGCCCCGGTGTGGTCTGACGATATGGCGGATATGAACGACCCTGCGATGCCGGAAGTGTCGAACATAGATGACGCCTTGGCGGCGCTTCAATCCGGCAATCTCAGTCTGAGCCTGGCGAAGAGCGCGGCCGATATCGACGCGGCGCAGGCGCTGCGCTACCGGGTTTTTTACGACGAAATGGCGGCCAAACCATCAGCCGAGGCGGCGCGTCTAAAGCGTGACATTGATGACTTTGACGATGTCTGCGACCATCTGTTGGTCACCGACCGATCGGTCGGAGGCGGCGCCGATGGTGTGATCGCGACCTATCGGTTGCTGCGGGGTTCGGTCGCCGCGACCCATGGCCGTTTCTACACATCGAGCGAATACGACATCGCAAACCTTTACGGATATCCCGGTGAAATGCTGGAGCTTGGGCGCTCGTGCGTCGATGCGCAGAGCCGGGATCGACCGACAATGCAATTGCTGTGGCGCGGTATCGCGGCCTATGTATTTCATCACGAGATATCACTGATGTTCGGGTGCGCTAGCTTGCACGGCACCGATCCGGCCGCTTTGGCGCTGCCGTTGAGCTATCTTTACCATTTTCACCTGGCGCCGCCGGCCTTGCGCGCCAAGGCGTTACCGGAACTCTATGTCGATATGCAGTTCCTGCCGCTTGCGGAGATCGACCAGAAGAAGGCGCTGGCGACCTTGCCGCCTTTGGTTAAGGGCTATCTGCGCCTGGGAGGATTTATCGGTGATGGCGCCGTCGTCGACGAACAGTTCAACACGACCGATGTGTGCGTGGTGGTGAAAACCGACCTTGTGACCGAGAAATACTATCGCCACTATAGCCGGACATCGACCGACGCCGGGGCTGGATCCGCGGCGGAAACTGACTGAAGGCCGCCGCGATTATGGCGCAACCGATAGCTGCCACAGCGAGTAGTTCGACGATCACAGCCGTTGTCCGGGCCTTCCTGTACATCATGCTCACACTTGTGTTGCTGCCGGTGCAGGCGGTGGCAGTCGGGTTACGTCTGCCGCTCTCGAAGCGTTTGCCCATGTGGTACCACCGGGTGTGCTGCCGGATACTGGGCATCCGGCTCGAGGTTTTCGGCCGCCGCTCACGCACCCGCCCGACATTGTTCGTCGCCAACCATGCGTCTTATTTGGACATCGCGATCTACGGGGCGCTGATACCGGGTTCGTTCGTTGCCAAGTCGGAAGTGGCGAAGTGGCCCCTCTTCGGCCTGCTGGCAAAGCTGCAAAATTCGGTCTTCGTCGACCGCCGGGTCCGTACCTCTCACCTGCAGGCCAGCGAGATCGGCCGGCGGTTGGAGGCGCGCGACAGCATGATCCTGTTTCCCGAAGGCACCAGCGACGATGGCAACAAAGTGCGGCCCTTTAAGAGTGCGTTATTCGCAGTGGCCGAGATGAGACCAAAGGGAGAGCCCTTGGTGGTACAGCCGGTATCGCTGACCTATTCGCGGCTCGATGGCATCCCCATCGGGCGCCATTTGCGCCCGTTCTTTGCCTGGTATGGCGATATGGACATGATCCCCCATGCGCGCCGACTTATTGGCCTGGGCCGGCTGACCGTAACCGTTAGCTTCCACGATCCGGTCACCATCGAAGAATTTGCGTCGCGTAAGGAAATGGCGGCGCATTGTTATGAGATCATTTCCCGCGGGCATGCCGATGCGCTGGCCGGCCGGTTGCAACCGCAGGTCGGATCGGCGGGACGCTGGGATTGGATTCGCTGGCGCCGCCGCCCCCGATTGCGCGATTTGCGGGGCCGCCGCCGGGCGCCGGGCATCAGCGTCCGTCCCAAACTCCGCCGCCGCCGCCTTGACTCCAAACGGACGAAAGCTTAGGTGTGATTTTGATATGAATTACAGGCGCTTGGCTGAAAAGTTGGAAAATTATTCTATTCGGTTTCGCACCGTAGCTTGGCGATCGGCATAACGCGCGTGGCCAAGAAACTCTTTATCAAGACATATGGTTGCCAGATGAACATCTATGACTCCGCCCGCATGGCGGATGTCCTGGCACCGCTCGGCTACGTGTCGAGTGAAACGCCCGATGATGCGGACATGGTCATATTGAACACCTGCCATATCCGTGAGAAGGCGAGCGAGAAGGTCTATTCGGAGCTCGGCCGGTTGCGGCACCTAAAGGAGGGCCGTTCAGGGACCGACGACGGCATGGTGATCGCCGTTGCCGGCTGCGTGGCGCAGGCCGAGGGCGAGGAAATTCAGCGCCGGGCCCCCTATGTGGATATTGTCTTGGGGCCCCAGACCTATCACCGTCTGCCGGAAATGGTCGCCCGTGCCACCCGCGCGTCGGATCAGGGAAAGGGTCATGGGCGCGGCGTTCTCGATACCGAATTTCCCGTGTCGAACAAGTTTGATCATTTACCCGGCGAGAGCGCGCCGCAGGGCGTTTCGGCGTTTCTGTCGGTGCAGGAAGGCTGTGACAAGTTCTGCACTTTCTGTGTTGTCCCCTATACCCGGGGCGCAGAATTCTCGCGTTCGGTCGCTCAGGTGGAGGTCGAGGCTCAGCGCTTGGTGAGTCAGGGAACCCGCGAAATCACGTTGTTGGGTCAAAACGTCAATGCCTATCACGGGCTCGATGAAGGGGGCCGCGA
>JABDJY010000246.1 GCA_013003285.1 Alphaproteobacteria bacterium
TGGCACAACAATCACCATGCATTCCCTGAATCAGCCCGTATCGGACTTGAGCCGCACCAATGTGATCCAGCATGGCGGTTTATCCAGGTACTGCAATTTCTAAAGTTGATCGCCAACGTCGGCGTACCGCGCTCGCCGGAACAACGCGATGATCTTCGATATATATCGGGCAATACGAGCTCGTAACTTGTCGACGAAGCCAACAAACAGTGGTGGCCGCTCAGGCGCTGCCTAACTGTGTTTGCCTTTGGCGAACGGCCTACACACAAACTGTTTCCCCATCTACTGAGATTACTATTCCCGCCAGTCCCAATTGCTACCGGGGTTCAGCACCACTGCGTCGGCGGTTTGCTGCAGCGTCTCGGCATCCGGTTGGCTGACTTGCTCGGGCGTTGCCGCGCCGGTGCAAGGGCTTTGGAAGAGGGTGGCGTAGAACACGCAGGCGGCGAGATAGGTGCCGGTCGGGTTGGGGTGGGTGTTGTCGCCATAGAGGTTGATCTCGGGATGCGCCCTGCGCACCGCCCGCCAAGCCTCGCCCACTGGCGCCACCAGGGTGCTATTGGCCTGCGCCATTTTTAGATAGGCCTTATTGACGCGTTTTTGTGCGCCTTCGAAGGTGCGCAGTTCCGCCGCGATATGGCTGTTGGCCGGATCGCCGTCGCGGTGGGTCATGGCCATATAGAAGACCACGCCGGTGTCGGGATTGGCTTCTCGGGCGGCCTCCACCAGTTGGGCGGCATAGGGATAGACGTCGGTGGTGAGCTGTTGGGCGGCAAAGCCCGGATACTGGCTCTGCTCCTGGAGGACCACATAGTCCCAGGATTGTTCGCCCAGCTTGCGCGCCACCTCGCCGCTGGCGGCGTGGTGCAACAGTCTGGCGCCGCCTGGCGTCACCGCGTTGTAGGTCACGTCATGGCCGTGGGAGCCGGCGATGGCGGCGACCATGGCGGGCAGATTATTGGCCGAGATTAGGCTATTACCGATGAACAGTATTGTGACCGTCTCACCCTCGCCCTCACGCTCGGGGAAGGCGGAGCCATAGGTCGCCAGCGCAACCAGGACGGCGAGGAGGGAATAGAAAAAGGCTTTATGCAAACGTCACGCTGCCCTTGCCGGTCGGGGGCCCACCATCCGCCGGCCATCCGCCAACGCGGCGACCACACCGAGTTATATCGCGACAGGTGGTCCGGCGATCAGCGGGCATAACGCCCGCTGCCTCCACCTAAATCGGGCGCGCGTCCTGCCGGCTATCCTCGGTCGTCGCAGCCTGGACCCAGGTGGTTTTGGTCACGGCGAGCAAGTTGCCCAGCGCGTAGTCCAGCCCCTCTTCGGAGAAGGTCGCCTGTTCGCCCCGGTAGTGGCATCTGTCGATCACCCGGTCGATGATGAATTTGGGGTGATGGGCCGACAGCGGCATGTTGTTGGGCTCGTAGAAGTTCTTTTTCAGATATTCGATGATGTCGGGCGGGAACGGCACATCGGCGTTCGCCGTCACCAGTTCGAAGATCCGGCGGTAGTTTTCTTCCGACGGATAAGGCACTTCCACCTTATAGGCGATACGCCGCAGGAAGGCCTCGTCCATCAGATCTTCCGGACGCAGGTTGGTCGAGAAAACGACCAATTCGTCGAACGGGATCTGGAATTTCTTACCGGTCCGCAGGGCGAGATAGTCGACGCGCCGGTCGAGGTTGACGATCCAGCGGTTGAGAATCTCCTTCGGCGACACACGCTGGCGGCCAAAGTCATCGACGATGAAGATGCCGTTCATGGCCTTCATCTGCAGCGGCGCCTCGTAGAACCGCGCATAGGGGTTGAACTGCAGGTCGAGCATTTCCAGGGTGAGCTCACCACCGGAGATCATGGTCGGGCGAATGCAAGGTACCCAGCGCTCGTCGATCACCTCTTGGTCGGCGCCGTTGCTCAGACGCAGCGATTCTTCCGGCTTGGCAATGTCCTCGCGCTTGATCTCGTGATGCACCGAGGGATCGAACACTTTGATCACCTGGCCGTCGACCTCGATCGCGTGGGGCACGAAGATCATGCCGGTCAGGGCCGCGCCGACGGCTTCGGCGATGGTCGTTTTACCGTTGCCGGGAGGGCCATAGAGCAGGATCGACCGGCCGGAGTTCACCGCCGGGCCGACCTCTTCGATATAGCCTTCGGGCAGAATCATATGCTGGGTATTCTTGATCAACGTCGCCTGGTCGAGGCGTTCGTTCAGGATCGACTGGCGCTGCACCCGCTCGCTATAGGCTTCCAGCGGCACCGGGCAGGGGCCGACATATTGCGATATCTCCAACGCCTCATTGGCGGCGCGCTTGCCGGCGTCGGTCAGATTGTGGCGCATCTCCGACATCAGGCTGGCGCCGGTGACACCGAGAACCTGGACCAGCTTCAACTCGCGCGCCTCGTCGAGCAGCTCGACGATCTGGGATACCGGAAGCTTTAGTTCTTCGGACAAGGTGGTCGGCAGCTCGAAGCCGGCGACATGCATGGTCTTGATCAACAGATTGATCATGAAGGTCATCGGAATGCCGGTATCGGCGAGGGAATTCGGCACCGGCGGGATGAAGGCCTCGGCGTCTTGAACCTGCTCTTCGGTCGCCAGACCCAGCGCGGCCAGTTGGCGCTTGAGTTGGCCGCCCTGCTGCGCTTGGGCTTCTTCAACATCGTCGCGCGATGTGACGCCCTGCCTAATCAGAACTTCTTCGAGTAGCATGTTATTCACCCCTCATCCGGTATGGGTACTCGCCGTGCCGACCCCATCCAGATTGAGGTCGGAATATTCCCAGAACTGAATATCGGTTAATAAAACACCGGAATACCCAGGCTGATCAAGATCGTTGGCGTAATGATTAGCTGATATTCTATTATTAAAGTAATAAAAATGACTAAAATTCGAGCTATCGCCGTTGCCCCATGGCGGGCCAAGTATACGGCGAGACTAGCGCTCACGCAGCCCTTTAAGGCCCGGCCTGTGTAGCCCTGTTT
>JABDJY010000247.1 GCA_013003285.1 Alphaproteobacteria bacterium
TAGATATACGCAAACCCCGTGCCAGGCGGGCCGCCCCGACCGAGCAGGCCGTAAGGCATTAACCAAACTCGCTTTTTTCTTTTTCTGTCGCCGACGACCAACCGTCCGCGACCGGCAAGAACGACCTTTTGCCGGTACGACCCGGCAATTCATGCCGGGTCGTCATCCGGGCGGGCTTAACAAGGGGCGAATTATTCTGCACTGTATCGACCAGACCTAACCGGCACTCATGCCGATAAGCGGTGTGAATAAGACGCTAGCCCTCCGACCGCAACGGAGGCCAACCCAGGGAGAGAGTGACGTGAAGATCATCCCGAAAAACGAGCTCGCTACAGATATTTCCATCGCCGACATCGAGGCCATGCGCGACAAGGTGAAGAATTGGGGCCGGTGGGGCGACGATGACGAGATCGGCACTCTGAACTTCGTCACCGAAGCTGAAATCAAGGCCGCCCGCGACACTATTCGCAAAGGCAAGGTCATCTCGCTGGGACTGCCCTTCGATAAGGACGGACCGCAGCGCGGCGGGCAGGGACGGTTCAACCCGATCCACACCATGCTGGCCACCGGCACCGATGCGGTGACCGGCGTGCAGGACGAGAAAACCGCCCCCGACATGGTCGAGACCCAGCTCATGTGCCGCTACGCCGACGATATGGTGTCGATGCCGCTGCAATGCGGCACCCAGTGGGACAGTCTGGCCCATGTGTTCGCCAACGATAAAATGTGGAACGGCTATGACGCCCGCCTGGTCGATTCCAACGGCGCCAAGAAGAACGGCATCCAGAACACCAAAGATCGCATGGTCGGTCGCGGCGTATTGCTCGATATTCCTCGCTGGCTCGGCGGCGACGTGCTGGAGGATGGCTACGGCATCGGCAATGCCGAGCTCGATGCCTGCGCCGCGGCGCAAGGCGTCGAAATTCGCCGCGGCGACTTCGTTATTGTGCGCACCGGCATGATGGAACGCTGCCTGGCCGAGGGTGACTGGGGCAGCTATGCCGGCGGCGACGCGGCCGGCATGCGGTTCGAGACCGCCGAATGGGTATTCGAGAAGGAGATCGCCGCGATCTGCTCCGACACCTGGGGCTGCGAGGTGCGACCCAATGAATCCGTCGTGGCGTTCCAGCCCTGGCACTGGGTGGTGATCCCGATGATCGGCATCACCATGGGCGAGATTTTCTACCTCAAGGACCTCGCCGACGATTGCCTCGAAGACGGCGTCTACGAGTTCCTGTTCTGCGCCCCGCCCCTGCCGATCACCGGCGCCGTCGGATCGCCGATCAATCCGCAAGCCATCAAATAGGCCGGCGACCATGGCCAATACGGACAACCGGCATTTGCGCTTCGGCATCTTCATGGGACCCTTCCATAGTCCCGACGAGAACCCGACCCTGGCGCTCGAGCGCGACCTCGATCTGGTGGTCCATCTCGACAAGCTGGGCTATGACGAAGCCTGGATCGGCGAGCACCATTCCGGCGGCTTCGAGATCATCGCCTCGCCGGAAGTGTTCATCGCCTTTGCCGCCGAACGTACCCAACGCATTCGCCTCGGCACCGGCGTCTCGTCGTTGGCCTATCACCAGCCGTTCATCAATGCCGACCGCATGAACCAGCTCGACCATATGACGCGGGGCCGGGTGATGTTCGGCGTCGGCCCCGGTTCGCTGCCGTCGGATGCGTTTGCCATGGGCTTTCACCCCCAGGAGCAGCGCCGCCGCATGAACGAGGCGCTCGACGTGCTGGTGCCGCTATTGCGCGGCGAACGGGTCAGCGCCGAGACCGACTGGTTCACTCTCAACGAGGCGCGCCTACAACTGTCCAGCTATTCGAAACCGATGATCGAGATGGCGGTCGCCTCGCTGCGTTCGCCGGCCGGCGCACTGGCGGCCGGCAAGCACGGCATCGGCCTGTTGTCGCTGGGCGGCACCAACGACGAAGCGCTGGCCGCCCATACCGAGAACTGGCGGCGCTGCGAAGAAGCTGCCGCCGAACATGGCAAAAGTGTCGACCGCAAGAACTGGCGCATCACCACCTTCATCCACCTGGCCGAGACCCGCGCGCAAGCCGAAGCCGATGTCGGGTTCGGGCTCGAGGCCTTCGCCGATTATTTCCGCAATATCGCGCCGACCCCCATCATACCGCCGGGCACCTCCGACCCGCTGGCCCATCTGCGCGACAACCGCATCGCGGTGATCGGCACGCCCGACGACGCCATCGCGCATATCGAGCGCCTGTGGAACGGCACGGGCGGTTTCGGCGCGCTGCTGCAACTGGCTCATGATTGGGCCAACTGGCAGGCCACCCAGATGAGCTACGAGTTGATGACACGCTATGTCATCCCGCATTTCCAAAACGCCATGGACGCGCGGCGCGATTCCTACGACCACGTCGCCGCCAACCGCGACACCTATGTCGGCGCGGTCAACACCGCCATCTCGACCGAGACCGAGCGCTACGAAGCGCGCCAGCGCGAACGCGCCGAAAGAGCCAGCGAAGAGGGAGAGAGCGGCGGTGGCCAGCACTGACCCGTCACAGGAATTCGATCTGATTGTCGTCGGGTGCGGCATTGCCGGCCTGTCGGCGGCGGTGACGGCGCAGCAGAACGGCGCGCGGGTCGCAGTGATCGAGCGCGCCATAAAAGAGGAGCGCGGCGGCAACACCCGCTACACCGAATCCTATTGGCGCATGAGCTCGCGCGACGAAGTGTCGGCGGATTTCGAGGATCAGCTGGCGCGCAATTCCGGCGGTTATCCGGATCCCGAACTCATCAAGGAAACCACGCGGCCCTATGACGAGTGGCCGCCGCTCTTGAAGTCGCTCGCCATCACCGACCCGGAACTGATTTCGACCCTCGCCCGCGAAGCGCCGATCGCCCTGCAATGGCTGGAAACATTCGGCGTGACCTTTGATTTTCTGCCCAATTATTTCATCAACGAATCCACCACCCGCATGGCGCCGGTCGGCGGCGGACTGGCCCTGGTCGAGGCGCTGGCGACCTACGCCGAAACCGTACCCGGCGACATCAACTTCTTCTACGAGACCACGGCGAAGGCGCTGATCCGCGGCGCGGACGGCGCGATCTCCGGCATTGCGGCGGTGGGCAAAGGCAATAGGCGGCAGGAAATTCGCGGCCAGGCGGTGGTGCTGGCGAGCGGTGGTTTCGAGGGCAGTCCGGAAATGCAGAGCCATTATCTGGGACCCCAGGCGCTATACATCCGCCCCGTCGCGCGCGGCGGCCACTATAATCGCGGCGAGGGCATTCGCATGGCGCTCGACGCCGGCGGCGCGCCAGCCGGCGACTATGGCAGCTTCCACGCCCAGCCGGTCGACCCGCGCTCGGGCGAGCAGGAGCCGGTAGTGCTGACCTATACCTATGGCATCCTGGTCAACAAGCTGGGACGGCGTTTTGTCGACGAGGCGCCGGCCACAGTCGACGCCAGCTACGAATCGCGCACCCGCATCATCATGCAGCAGCCCGAGGGTCTGGCTTACGCCATCCACGATGGCGGCTTGGACGACGTGCCCAACTGGCAGAAATCGGTGCGCAGCCGGGTACCGCCGCTGACGGCCGACAGCGTGCCCGATCTGGCGGCGCAGATCGGCGTCGATGCCGAAGCTCTGATCGCGACCATCGAGGCCTATAACGCCGCCTGTCCCGACCCCGCCGGTTTCGACCCGATCCATGCCGACGGTCTGGCTACCCAAGGCCTCGAGCCGATCAAGTCGAACTGGGCGCGGGTGCTCGACCGGCCGCCGTTCCGCGCCTGGCCGATCATCGCCGCCAACTGCTTTACCTTCGGCGGCATCAAGGTGAATACCAACGCCCAGGTGATCAACATGGATGGCGAGGTGATCCCCGGCCTCTATGCCGCCGGCGAAGTCGTCGGGCTGTATTACCGCAACTATCCGGGGTCGACCTCGGTGATGCGCGGCGCCGTGACCGGCCGGCTGGCGGCGCTCGACTTCACCCGCCGCCACAACCGTGCCGCTTAGTTTATTCAACAGGAGCAGACTATGAGTGTTGCCCGCCACCCCCGACCGCCCGAAGTGGCAGACCTTTCCTTAGACGAGATCATGGACCGCTATGTGGCGCGTTACCGCGACCGGGTGCCCGATTGGGAGGCCTTCGAGGATGCCAAAATCGAGGGCTTCAAACGCGCCCAGCATCGGTTCATCGGCGCCGGCGGCTCCGGCAAGCATGGCGACCCCAACGCTATACCGGCGCGCGCCCACACCCTGTCGATCATGTATGTGGAACCCGGCCAGGGAAACGCACCGCACACCCATGAAGTCGAGGAGACGTTCTTCGTCTTGAAAGGTTTGCTCAACGTCTTCGTCGAGGACGAGGACGGCAATCGACGCGAGACTCGGCTGGGTCCGTGGGAATGCATTGCCTGCCCGCCCGGGGTCATCCACGGCTATGACAATAAAAGCTTGGAGCCGGTGTGGTTTCAGGTGATGCTGGGCCGCGGCAAACCCGAGGCGATGGGATACGCCGACGCAGACCTCTATCAACGGCGCGAAGCCCATCTCGGCGAGAATTGACCCGCCGCCGCGCCCTGTTTGTAATAACGAGACACCTAATTTCTAATCGAACCCCAGGAGAGTGAGAAGCATCATGAGTAATCATCCAAAACGCAAACTGGGCGGTAGTGCGCTCGAAATGACTCCGGTTGGCCTGGGCTGCATGTCCTTTTCAGGGGTCTACGGCGCCAGCGACGACGACGCGGCGATCGAGTTGATCCACTATGCCATCGACAATGGCGTCGATGCGCTGGACAGTTCCGACATGTATGGCTGGGGCCATAACGAAGAACTGCTCGGCCGGGCACTCGGCGCGCGCCGGGACAAGATTGTGTTGATCACCAAATTCGGCCAGGTGAAAAACCCGGATGGCGGCGGCAATCTGGTCGATGGCCGGCCGGAATATGTCCACGCCTGCTGCGAGGCGAGCCTGAAGCGCCTCAACACCGACGTCATCGATCTGTACTTCCAGCACCGTATCGATCCCAAGGTGCCGATCGAGGAAACCGTCGGCGCCATGGGTCAATTGGTCGAGCAGGGTAAGGTCCGCGCCATCGGCATCTGCGAGGGCAACCCGGAGACCATCCGCAAGGCCCATGGCGCCCACCCGCTGGCCGCAGTGCAAAGCGAGTATTCGCTGCTCTACCGCGAGCAGGCCGAAGAAGCGCTCGAGGCCATGCGTGAGCTAGGCATTTCCTATATGGCCTACGCCCCGTTGGGCCGCGGTCTGCTGACCAACCAGTATCTCGGCATGAAGGATTTGCCGGAAGACGACCCCCATGCACGCCACCCGCGTTTCGCCGGCGAGAATTTCGCGCACAATATGGCCCTGGCCACCCGGGTCGCGGAAATCGCCGAAGAGAAGGGCTGCACCCCGGCGCAATTATGTATTGCCTGGCTGCTGGCCCAGGGCGACGACATCGTCACCATCCCGGGCACCAAACGCAAAGAACGCCTGGATGAGAATATGGGAGCCCTCGACGTCAGCCTATCGGCCGACGATTTGGCCCGCATCTCCGGCGCCGTCCCAGCTGGCGCCGCGGCAGGGACCCGCTACCCCGCCGGCGGCATGAAAGGCGTTCACATCTAGGAACAGCCTCAACTCAATACCCACGAAAAAGGGCCTGGTCGGTATCGATCAGGCCCTTTCTGTTTGTCGTTGATGTCGATCCCTATTTCGGCGGCCCTATTTCGGCGGCAGGGTCCGCAGATAAGCGACGATCGCATCCAAATCCTCGGCGCTGATATTGGCGTAATACGGATAGGCCATCGGCGGCAGCATCCTCGAGCCGTCGGGCCGGGTGCCGCTGGTGATCATCTTCTTGAGGTCGGTGTCGGAGCGATCCTTCAAGCCGGTGGGCGTGAGGTTCACCGCGACGCTGACACCCCAGGGTCCATGGAACTCGAACCCGCCGGCGCCCAGCTTATTCTCATAATCGTGTCCCCGTTCGCCCATCGGCGTGTGGCATTCCACGCAATGGCCGGCGGGACCTGCCAGATAGGCGCCGTAGGCAACTTTATCCGACTTGGGCACGTCGGCGACTTGGCCGACCGGCGGGCCGTAAGTCGGCGGCAGCGGAATGCGATAGACCGATTTCGGCACTTCGTTTTTGACCGCCGGCAAATTGCGCAGATAGGCCACCACCGCCTTCGCATCATTATCGGACAAGCCGCGATAAAGTTCGATCGGCATGGGCGGGCCGATGATCGATCCATCAGGGCGCTTGCCCTCGCGGATGGCCACGATGAGCTGTTCATCGGTCCAGTTGCCGATGCCGGTTTCCTTATCCGGCGTCAGGTTCGAAGCGTAGGCGGTGAACGGCGGCTCGTCGAACTTGAACCCGCCGGCCAGTTCCATGCCGGGAATTTCGCCGTTCGGCCCCTTCGGCGTGTGGCAATTACCGCAGGCGACGATCGATCGCATGAGATAGGTGCCGCGCTCGAGCGGCGTTTCCGCCACAGCCGCGCTGGATAGCGTGGCTAATAACAATGCGGCGAAACCCGCCGCTAATCGGTTTCTCATAATCCCCCCAATATTCAACTCGTGTCCCTGAATTCCATAGTACCGCTAACGGCGGCCCCTTAAAAAGAGCGAAAGACAAAAAATCACGGGCGGATCGGTACAAACCCTTAGACTTTTGGCTGATAGACCATGGTCTAATTTACGCCGACCGCCGGTTTCCCTTGAATAGACGTCGAACGATTGATCGTCTCACAAGCGGTCATCCAGAGATTTTGGCGCGATTATTGTTGCGCGGCGCTAACGGGATTGCATGCCCCAACTAGCGTCCTCCCGGTGTTCCCCCGATCCCTGTAGACAGGGGTTGCTTGGATGTGCGGCGTACTCGTTACGCTGCACATCCAATTTTTTTTGGCCGTTTTCCGCGGTAAATTTAGGCAACGCGCGCGCGGTATCAGCGATTCCCGATTGCGCTGGCGAAACCCCTGACTTGCCCTGAGAGGCCCAGGACTGGTTTAGTGGGCGCGGAAACCGGAAAATGCTGAATAATTCACTGATCGTCGTTGCCTCCCTCGCCTATATCGGCGTGCTTTTTGCGATCGCATCCTATGGCGACCGGCTGGCCAAAAAGCAGCCGGCGGGCCGGCGCAAGAACGCGAAACCGCTAATCTATGCGCTCACGCTTGCCGTTTATTGTACCTCATGGACATTCTACGGCAGCGTCGGGCTGGCAGCGTCGAGCGGCTATGATTTCCTGCCGGTCTATCTGGGACCGATCCTGCTATTCACCTTGGGCTATCCGGTATTGCGCAAGATCATTCGCATTGCCAAGGCCGAAAACATAACCACCATCGCCGACTTCATCTCCGCCCGGTTTGGCAAGAGCCAAACCGTTGCCGCCGTCGTGACCATCATCGTGGTCGTCGGCATCTTGCCCTATATCGCGCTACAGCTAAAAGCGGTCTCGGCCAGCTTTAACGTGCTCAGCGGCTATCCGGCCGTGATCGCATCGGATGCCATCGGCGCAAGCCCCTGGTGGTCGGATACCGCCTTGGTGGTGGCGGCTTTGATGGCGGTGTTCTCGATCATCTTCGGCACCCGCAACATCGATGCGACCGAGCATCACCATGGCATGATGCTAGCGATCGCCTTCGAATCGGTGGTGAAACTCGTCGCGTTCCTGGCCGCCGGTCTGTTCGTGACCTTCGTGATGTTTGGCGGCATCGGCGATCTATTGTCCAACGCCGCCGCCTCGCCGTTAATCGTCGAGCGCTTTACCGGCGGCATCGACGGTTCGAAATGGGTCACCATCGCCCTCCTATCCATGGCCGCGATCATCTGCCTGCCCCGCCAATTCCATGTGGCGGTGGTGGAGAACGCCGACGAGTCCGAGCTGAAAAAGGCTGCCTGGCTGTTCCCGGCCTATCTGATCGCGATCAATCTCTTTGTTATTCCCATCGCCATCGCGGGCCTGCTCGCCTTTGGCGGATCGGGTGTCGACGCCGATACCTTCGTCCTCGCGCTGCCGATGGTCGCCGAGCAGGAATTGCTGGCGCTGTTCGTGTTCATCGGCGGACTTTCGGCGGCAACCGGCATGGTCATTGTCGCCACCGTGGCGCTCAGCACCATGGTCTCGAACGATGTGGTGATGCCCTTGCTGCTGCGCTACGGCGCACGCGGCGCCGATCGCCGCCATGATGTCGGGCAATTGCTGCTCTCGGTCCGCCGCATCGTCATGTTCGCCATCATCATGCTCGCCTTCGTCTATTACCGTGTGGCCGGCGAGGGGCAGGCGCTGGCCTCGATCGGGTTGATTTCCTTCGCCGCGGTCGCCCAATTCGCACCGTCGATCTTCGGCGCGATATTTTGGGAACGGGCGTCACGAACCGGCGCTCTGGGTGGTGTCATTATCGGGTTCGTCATTTGGGCCTATACCCTGCTGCTGCCGACTTTCTCCGAGAGCAGCTGGTTACCCGCCTCGCTGCTCATCGAAGGGCCTTGGGCCATTGGTGCGCTGGTGCCGCACGCCTTGTTCGGCCTGGATTTCGCCGACCCGCTGACCCACGGTGTTGTGTGGAGCGTGGGCTCCAACGTGCTGGTCTTTATTGTCCTCTCTCTCTTCGCCCAACCCAAGGCGATCGAGCGCTCGCAGGCCCAGGCTTTCGTGCAAGTCGACGCCGGCTTCAGCGGCAGCCGGGCACGCGCGCTCAAGGGCACTTTGACCGTCGGCGACCTGCAAGCCACCGCAGCGGAGTATCTGGGCACGGAAACCGTGACGCGGGCCTTCGGCGATTATGGGTTGAGCCATGATCAAGAAATAACGCCGACATCGCCGGTGGATGTGGAGTTGTTGCGTTACACCGAACGCTTGCTGGCCAGCGCCATCGGCGCCTCCTCGGCGCGGCTGGTCATTGCCCTATCGCTCGAGCGCGGCGACATGAATATGCAAAGCGCCATGGCGTTGCTCGACGATGCGTCCGCGGCGATCCGCTATAACCGCGAATTGCTGCAATCGACCATGGAGAATATCCGCCAGGGTATAGCCGTCTATGACGAAAACTTACGCCTGGTGTGGTGGAACCGGCGCTTCAGCGACTATCTGAACCTACCCGACGCCTATGCGCGCATCGGCGTATCCGCCGAGGAGGTGATCCGATACTCCGCCGAGCATGGCGAATATGGGCCCGGCGAGGTCGATACCATCGTCGCCGAACTCATGGCGCAATACCGCTCGCGGACGCCGATCACTTACGAACGGCGGCTGGCCGACGGCACGGTGTTGGAAGTGGGTACCAGTGCGACGCCGGGCGGCAACGTCGTGGCGACATTGACCGATGTCACCGAGCGGGTTCAAGCCACCGCCGAATTGGCCGAATCGAAAGAGAGTTTGGAGCGGCGGGTCGCCGAGCGCACCCGCGATTTAACCCTCCTCAACGACCAATTGCGCGAAGCAACGTTGGTCGCAGAAGATGCCAACATCGACAAGACCCGGTTTTTGGCCGCCGCCAGCCACGACCTTCTGCAACCCTTGAATGCGGCGCGTCTGTTCCTGTCATCGCTGGCCGAACGTCCGCAACCGTCCGACAATGCCGAACTCATCGAACGGGTCGAGACGTCGCTCAAATCGGTCGAAGACCTACTCGAAGAATTGCTCGACATCTCCAAACTGGATTCTGGCGGGTTCGTACCGCAGTTTGAAGACTTTGCCCTTAATGAGATGTTGCAAGAATTGGCGACCCAGTTCGCGGCGCTGGCCGACGAGGGCGGCGTGACCCTGCAGTTCGTCCCATCGCATCATTTTGTGCATAGCGACCGACGGTTGTTGCGCCGAATACTGCAGAATTTCCTGACCAATGCCATCCGCTACACCCCTGCCGGCGGACGTGTCTTGCTGGGCAGCCGGCTCGCCGGCGGTAATTTGCGGCTGGAGGTTTGGGATACCGGTCCCGGCATTCCCGACGACATGTACGACGCCGTTTTCCGTGAATTTCAGCGCCTCGCCGGCCCCACGCAATCGGCACAGGGGTTGGGTCTCGGTCTGGCCATCGTCGACCGGGTCGCGCGCATCCTAGATCATGAAATCACACTGAGATCGCAAGTCGGCAAAGGATCGGTTTTCGCCGTCACGGTTCCCATCGGAAACGCAGTGACCGAGGGGCCAACGGTGGCCGAAATGCTCGATCCGCGTGTTCGCGAGCTCGACGGTGCTATCGTCCTGTGCATCGATGACGATCCCGACATCCTCGACGGCATGGTGTCGCTCTTGGGCGGCTGGCATTGTGATGTGCGGGTCGCCGCGAACAGCAGTCAGTGGCGCGGCGCGCTGGGCGACGATACCCCCGACATTATCCTTGCCGACTATCATCTGAACGACGACGTCGACGGCTTGCACCTGATCGCGGAGATCTGTGGTAATTTTGGCAGCCTCATCCCGGCGATCGTCATTTCCGCCGACCATAGCGAAGCGTTGCAGGAAGAAGCGACACGCCGGGGCCATACGGTCTTGGCCAAGCCCCTCAAGCCAGCGGCATTGCGCGCCTTAATGACGCGTTTGTTGGTTCAGCGCGCCGCTCTCACCCAGCGCGAAGTGTCCTAGGCGAAGAAGCCTGGATCACGTTTCGACGTCTGGAACTTCGCGCGCCGGGTCTTCGACCACCAACCGATTCGCCAGAATGACTGCCTGGGTGCGGCTGTTGACGCCCAGTTTCTGCAAAATCGCAGAGACATGCGACTTGACCGTCGCTTCGGAAATATCGAGATCGTAGGCGATCTGTTTGTTCAGCTTTCCCTCGCTGACCATGGTGAGGACGCGAATTTGCTGCGGCGTCAAATTGGACAGCTTCATTGCCAGCGCGGCGTCTTCTTTTGTCGTCTCCGGTAGATTCTCCATCTCCGGCAGCGACCGGTCCCCGGCGAGCAGGGCGCGTACCGCGGATCGGATATCGGCCATCGGCGCCGATTTTGGAATGAAGCCGGCGGCGCCGTAATCCATCGCCTGACGGATCAAGCGCGGGTCGGTGCTGGCCGAAATCATGGCGATGGGAATTGCCGGATATTCCGCACGGAGGAAGCACAGACCGGTCAAACCGTTCATACCGGGCATGTGGATATCGAGGAGCAACAGATCGGCATCACCGCCTTCGGAGAGGGTGGCAACCGCCTCTTCCAGCGATGCCGCTTCCGAAAAAGACGCCTCGGCGAGATCGTCGGAAATCGCCTGCCGGATCGCGCTGCGCACCAGCGGGTGATCGTCGGCGATGACGATTGTATAGGCTTGGGACACTGTTTCCCCCGATCAACCGGTATTGGTCCCGGAATTATCGTTGCCGCTATTATGGCCTTTAGGGGAGGCGAGTCCATCGGTTGTCTGACGGCGCCAACGCCGGGGCTTACTCCAGCGCATTGATAGCCCAGTCATAGGGTAACCATCGCAATCGTACCGGTGCATTGGCGGCGAGCCGCTCGGCGATCTCGGGCATATAGCCGCCGGCAAAATGCGCAATGCTACCGCCGGCCGCAATGAAATCGCAGGCGTACCAGAGATAGACCTTGGTGAGCCACAAGCTGTCGCCGTCGAACCCGGCCCAGCGGGGGTCACCGTGCACCGCCTGGGCGTGATGCGCTAGTTCGTTGTCGATCGCCGCACCGGTGTAGGCGCCGGCGCGCAAGGGCGGGCAGCCGATACTGGCGCAGTTGATGGCGAAATGAATTCTCGGCTCGACAAACCGCGCGCGCAGCCAGCCATTCTCAATGCCGTGCAGGCTCAACTGGTGGTCGCCGATGCGCCAGCGCCGGACCAGCCAACGGTCACGGCTGGGAATATTGCGGATCGATTTCAGCGGCCGATGTTCGGCAATTAGGCTCAAGGTGAACGCGTTATACGCGTTGATCAGAAGCGCCAGTTTTTCGTCGCGCGACAAGGCATGGAAATCGACCAGACCCACCGCCTCGATATATTCGTCCAACGTCGCCACATCGTCGAACAGTGAGACATAATCGACCCGCCCATTGGCGCGCACATGGCGGCGCAGCAGCGTATCGAGGGTGCCATGGTCGAAGCGCGCGCCGGTCGTGTCGTCGCCATAGACCTCGGCCATGGCAATCTGTGGTGGCCCGAACAGGCGGATCAAGATCCGCCATTCGTCAAGAGGCGCTATCCAACCCATCGTCGAGGGACTCCACGATACCGGCGTAAACACGATCGCGCAGACCGGCGGCATTCACTTCGCACATGGAAACCAGCGCGCCATCCACCGGCACCATGAAGGCGCAATGATCGAGCCGGTCGCGGCCCTCGTCGGTGGCCATCTCGGCGGCGCTCATGAAATGGTGCGAGGCGATCATCAAGCGGTCGACCCGTGCGGTGCCGGTCATCATGCGCCAGCCTAGCCCAAGCGGATTATCCCGGTCGAGCCGGCGCAGCCAGTGCCACGCCATGCGCGGCAGGGTCCAGGCGAACAGACCGGGCGCCTGGAACACCATGCCGGCGATGCGGGCCAGCGCCTCGGCCGGCTGGTCGGCCCGAAATGTCACGCCGGCCCAACGGTCGAGCACCCGGCGCAGAAAGCGCCGGTCGGGCGCGCTGCTGTTGGCGCTGATCGGCAAATAACGCGGCGCCCTGCCGGGCTGGCGAACCGACGCGCCGATGACGAAACGCGAGCAACCGGGATGGCCCATCCACCACTGGTTTTCCGCCAAGCGATCGCTATTGTCGGGTTCGACATTCAATCCCCGGGCGATTTCTCGCCATAGGGCGTCGACGTCGACGCGGCCAATGTCCGCTTCGGTGCGACCCACATCGGCCACCGGCATAAACCCGATCATGCGGAAAACGTCGGCATTGGCTTGTACCCAGGCGACGATATCGGCGACTTCGCCAATATTTTGGGGCGTCACGGTCACCGTCGAGGCGACCCGAAGATGCTGTCCGGTGGTCAGCCGCGCCCGGCGGACCATATCGGCAAATTCGGCACGCAGGGGCATCAGCTCGGCCTCGCTGGTGGCGTTTTTGTACGCCGCGCCGCGCCGGCCGCGCTGGGTGGTATCGATATGGACGCTGACCTCTTCGAGCCCGCCCTCGATCATCAGCCGCTCGAGCAGGCCGGGGTTGCGGCGGAAGCTGTCGCCATGGGTCATCAGCATGGGGATCAGACCAATGGATTGGGCATAGCGCAGCAGTTCGATAACCTCCTCGATGGGCCGCAGGGTCACTTCGCCATCGGTAAGCTGCATATTGCCCGAGGGGCCCAAGCGTTCGCGCAACAAGCGCATTTGCGCCTTGATCGGCTCCAGATCCAGCGCCGGGATACGATTGGCGTCAGCCGCCAGATAACAGCCCCGGCAGGCGAAATCGCAGCGCGGCATCACCCCGATGGTCGCACCGCAGCCTTCTTCATGGCGGCCGAACATCTGGTTCTCGGTGCGAAATTCCGGCGCGACGCCATCCCAGATCCCGGCCAGGCTGGCCCGCGCCTCCGGCTCGACCGGATGGCGAAATCGATGCCACAGACCGGCAAGCGTTACCGGCACGCCGTGGCTCGACGTTGTACCCAACTTCCACATGCTCAAATCCCCGCTAGAGCGCCCCTACGAACTGGTGTCGTTCTAGCGGTAGATGAAGGCCGGCGCGGCCAACATATTCTCAATTTCTCGTGTGGTTAGCGATGATTTTCCGCCGGTCAGCCGGCCCTCAGCCAATCGCCTTGCCGTAGCGCCAGCGCTCGATGGTGACGTCCTTGAAGACGCCGCCATAGTTGAGCGGTTCCTTGGCCCAAAAATCCTCACACGCCGCCAGGTCGGGATATTCCATGATCATGAAACTGCCGATCAAAGTCTCGCCGCTATCATCCTGCAGGGGCCCGCGGGCGACATAGCGGTCCATCACGGATGCCTGATATTTGTGATGGGCTTCGGCCACCGCGGCGCGGCGCGCATCGGCGTCCGGCCCGTCGATGGCGGTCACGGCGAATTGCTGCCAGCCCTCGGTGCGCGGATAGTCGAGCTGGCGAATTTCCATGCTCGACGACCAGCGGGTGATATCCACCGACCCGAAGGCGCCGGCCATATTATAGGGCTCGCTGGCGATCCAGGCTTCGGCGCCGGCGCGATCGGGCGCGTCAAACAGGGTCAGACTGCCGGTGGCCGCGCTGCCATCGTCGCTCTGCAAGGGACCGGCAAAGCGGATCTGGTCGCGATGGGCGCGCAAATAGGCCAGATGCGGCTCGCTGGCGGACTCCCGCGCCGCGGCGCCGCCCACCGGGTCCAGGCGGGCGACGATCATCCAGCTGGGCGACTTGGTCTTGTAATATTGTTTGAGCTCTTCCTCGCTCAAACCGTAGCGGGGATCACCGGGCAGGGCGCCCGAAGGATTGCTGGGATCGGCCATATCTATCCATCTCGTCAATTAGTGTTGCAGCGCTCAGACTAGGCGATTAACGCCGCCATCGCTAAGCTGTTTTTAAGGGGCGCGGTGCAGCGCCCCGGCCACAAAGCGGGAGAGAAACTCATGGCAAGAACGTTTCGTCGCGTCGTCACCGGCCATAATGCCGACGGAAAATCGATCATCTGGAAAGATGGACCGCCGCCGCAATCCCTCGAGCCGTTACCGCAGCTCTTCTTGCACGAAATCTGGGAGACCGGCGCGCTGGCCGACAATACCGGCGAGGACGATCCGGCGATCCGCGAGAACGCGATCGAACCCCACGATCCCGCCGGCACCATATTCCGCTATGTGGAGTTTCCCCCCGACGAGGTGTGGAAGGATGCCGATGTGGGCGAGGCGTTCGACCAAATGGGCAGCGGCGGCGCCCATGACGACGACGCCGACACGCCGGGCATGCACGAAACCCAAACCACCGACTACGCCATCGTGCTCGAAGGCGAAATGTGGGCAGTCATGGAGGAGGGCGAGACCCTGCTCAAGGCCAACGATGTGTTGATCCAGCGCGGCACCAACCACGCCTGGTCGAACCGCTCGGGCAAACCGGCCCTCATGCTGTTCGTACTGATCGGGGCGAAGCCGCGGAATTAATCCATGTCTGGCGCCGCACCGCTCAATAATAATATCGGAGGAAACCATGCCGAGAACATTTCGTCGTGTCGTCACCGGCCATAACGCGGCAGGTAAATCGATCATCGCGAGCGACGGGCCGCCGCCGCAAGTGTTGGAGATTTTGCCGGAATTCTTCGCCCATGAAATCTGGGAAACCGACGCCCCTGCCGACAATATGGCGGACGGCGACCCCGCCATCCGCGAGATGCGCATTGAACC
>JABDJY010000240.1 GCA_013003285.1 Alphaproteobacteria bacterium
GCTTTGGATTTCCAGGGTACCGCTGTGCAATTCGACAAAGGATTTAACCAGCGGCAGCCCCAGGCCGGTTCCCTGATGAGACCGGGTCAGCACGTTTTCGGCTTGGCCGAACGGGGTCAGCACATGATCGATATCTTCTGGCGCAATCCCGATGCCGGTATCGCTCACGGTAATTAAATAGTCGTCGCCGGGTTCCGCTCCGGCACGCACGGTCACCCGCCCGCCCTTGGGCGTAAACTTGATGGCGTTCGACAACAGGTTCAGCAAGCCACGCTTTAGAAGCTGTTCGTCACCATAGATATCAGGCAGGTTGGGCGCCGCATCGAGAGCCACATGGATCCCAGCCTGTTCGGCACGGTCGCGCAACAGTCGGATAGATTCCTTGATCAGCCCGCGTACATCGATGAGATCCTCGCAGAGCTCCGCTGCACCGGCCTCAACCTTGGACAAATCGAGAATGTCGTTGATGACCCCCAATAAATGGTGTCCACCGTTTTGGATGTCATTCATATACTCGCGATAACTCTCATCGCCCAACGGACCATGGGGTT
Organism: Alphaproteobacteria bacterium; assembly: GCA_013003285.1. GTDB lineage: Bacteria > Pseudomonadota > Alphaproteobacteria > UBA6615 > UBA6615 > JABDJY01. Next base: position 552 of record JABDJY010000240.1, read on the forward strand.
CGCTCAACATGAAATCAGAGAAGCCGAGGATAGCGTTCAGCGGCGTTCGCAACTCATGGCTCATATGAGCCAGAAATTCACTTTTCATCCGATTGGCCGATTCCGCCTGTTCGCGCGCTGCATTCAACTCGACCTTATGGGCCTCGGTTTCGGTCAGCATCTCGTTGAAAGCATCGACCAGATTACCGAGTTCATCGCGACCGTGCTTCTGCGCCCGCAGCGAATAGTCATGTTCGCGCGAAACCGATTGCATGGTGTCCAACAGACCGAGGATCGGGTGGGTGACTTCGCGTTGCAGGCGCAACGCGAGCCACCAGGCCAGCGCAATCGAGAATAAAATAATGATCACGACGACCGACAAATAGGTGCCAATGGTTGCGCCGATTTGGGCGAGGTTTGAGCGAATAAGCAGACCACCAATCATGTCGCCATCAAGCCAAATCGGACCGAACAGATCGACCGAACGCGGCGTCCATACAATTTTGTAGAGCGGTGCGCCTTCGGCCAAAAAATCAGACAGAAAAAATTGGTCGGGTAAATCGGACTCACTTGGCCAAATCCATCCGGGCGCAGCGTCCGGTTCTTCACCCCCGGCGCGGATCGCATGATGGGCGAACAAGGCGCCATCGGGCGTGTAAATACTCGCTGCATCGATGTTGGGCCGCGCCCGCAATGCGGCAAGTGTTTCGCGGGCGGCGGCCGGATCACCGAACAGGATCGCGGCGGTCGAATTGCTGCTGGTGATCTGGGCGATCGCCGTCAGCTCCTGCACCAGGGCGCGCCGGTAGTTATTGATCTCCAGCCCGACGAACACGGTGGACGCAATGATCACAACGATCGTCGTCGTGAGCACCGAGATCGCGGTGAACTTGTGGCGAACGGACAGGTTGCGGATCATTTTTCGGGCACAGCATTGATCTGTGCGGTCTGGGTATCGACGGTTACAGCGAGACGCAGAAGCTTGGAACTCAACCGCACACCCGCCAAGCCGGCGGCGTCAACATTGACCTCAAGGCGGCTGCGGTCTTCCACTTCGGTCAGACCAATGATTCCACCGGCAGTGGCGAAATGTTCAAAATCCGCGACCGTCAGGATTGGCAGTCGGGAAACTGTATCGAGAATTTCCCCCAGGTGAGGTTCTTCAGAACCGCTGACAAACAAAATATGACAGGCTGGTGCGTTGTCGACATCGGTGGACATGGTAATGGCCAGCTGCCGTTGGCCCACACGCTTGCCCCGCAGCGATTGCAAGGCAGCGCCGAACGGATCACGCCCGAGCACGCACAAGCGTACCGGCGCATCCGCACCGGTGAAGGCTGTTTCAGGCCAGGTCGCGAATTTCGCCAAATTATAGAGGATCGCCGCCTTGATCAGATATTCCCGGGACACCCGCTCTCGAGCGGCTTCATCGGTCGATGGCGCCACAGCGACCGGGATGACCGAATCCGCCCGCGCAGTCGAGATGCTAGACAGAATAATGACAAGGACCGCAAGCGTCACAAAAACCAAACGCTTCAGTATAGGGGCAACCGAAATCGCGTCTTTTATCGGCCGGCCGGCAATGTCCGATCGTGCACCCATAGCCATCACAGCAGAATGTTAGCGTTGGAGGTAATGTCGGGGTCGACCACCAGGGTCGCGGTAGATGACCCAACCACTTGCGTATAGATCTGATTACCACCGCCGTCGACGCCGCCATCGGTCCAGCCATTACCCGCTTCGAGGCTATCGCCGGCATCTCCAGTAATCGTCAGAATATTAGCGGCATCAGTTGCGTCGAGAACGTTTTGAGCTGTCAATGAAATGATGTTGGCGCCGACATCGCTTTGTAAGTCGATACTTTCGAGGCGGGATACTGAGCCGCCAAAACTTGTGAGATCGATATCGCCGTTATCGACACGCAGCGTATCGGTGCCGCCTTTACCGTCGATAACCGCGTCGGCGCTGTCCCACACCAGAACATCGTCGCCCAGCCCACCGTCGAGCCGATCGGCGCCCACGCCGCCATCGATCGTGTCGTTACCAGCGAAGCCGTGGATCAGATCATCACCCGCGGTGCCGTTTAGGATGTCGTCGCCCGCGCTCCCATTGATGACGTTTGTACCACCACCGCCGCCACCGCCGCTATCTCCACCACTACTCTCCTCTGGGGGAAGCACCTCGCCGCCGGCCGGCGTGAAAAAGTCGTCGTTTAATCCAAGACCGTCTAATCCAAGCCCTTCCTCGAGGTCGAATATGCCGGAACCAAATATCTCTGCTTCGTACTCGGATTCGACTTCGGAAGCCGCGCCATTCGTCGCCGCTTGTTCAGTCAACGACTGAGGGTCGATGAACGACAGGTCACTCGCCGGCGTAACACCCGAACTCGCATCCTCATTTTCTGATTTCGGTTCTTCCTCTTTCTTCTTCTGTTTCTCCTCCTCCGGCTCCGGCTCGGTCGGTTCGGCGCTTTGAGATACAGCGCGTATAACCTCGCCCACCGTTGGTAAGGCGGCACTACTCAATTGAAGCCCCAGCAAACGGCCGAGGCCAAAATTCGTCAGATCGGCGGGGAAGTCATCGGTATGTACCGTGGGCGCCGGCAGGTCATCGTCATGAAATACCGGCGCGGGCAAATCATCATCGTGGAAACTGGGCGTTGGCAAATCTTTGTCAATGAAAGAGGGAGCCGGCAAGTCGTCGTCATGAAATGACGGAAATGAGCTTTGGGTTAGTTCCACGGGCGCCCGGGAATCGCCCGTATTGCTCAAATTTGGATCCGCAAGCCGGTCCTGCGACAGCGCCGCCAAATCGACGCGCGCATTGTCAGCGCCTTGCGTGCCCGCAGCATTATGGTCGGCTTGCTTCTCCATTACCGGTTATCCAGCTTTTATATTCGCGCTCTATATTTGCAAATAAAAAGACTAACCGACATATAATTGCAGTCAACAATTGAATATTAGAAGCATATTGAATAGTTATTACTATTTAATTATTGAATAATTTTAATTTAATCTCGCAAAAGCGGGATTTTGGGCCATTTTGGGGCTATTATTAGTTAACCAGGCACGTCAAGGCTAACGCCCATCGCCCTACCGGTTATAGACGCATTTTATGCGAATTCGCAGACGCCTCGCGGACCGGTCCGAAATCACGGAGAAAATTACTGGAACAGTTGGCAGCGTAGGGTTTTCGCGCCGCCGCCGCTAGGCAGGTTGGGCCGCGGCGGGGCGATCATCGGGGTCCACTGCCTTGCCTATAGCCTGGCCAGTAGGTTCAGCTTGGATCGACTTGCGTCTCTCAAACCAAGCATCCACTGAACTATCTATAGAACGCAGTCGTATCCGCGAGCCTGGCAAGCGGATGGTGACATGGGTGCTATCGCCGACGCTGCTCTTAAGATCCAGCGTGCCACCATGCATTTCGACAAAAGACTTCACCAGTGGCAGCCCCAACCCGGTGCCATCATGGGAGCGGCGGAAAACACTTTCGGCCTGCCCGAACGGAGTCAGAACATGGTTGATGTGTTCGGGAGCGATCCCTATGCCCGTATCTGTGACAGCCAAAAAGAAGTCGCGCCCGGGTTGAGCTCCGGCGCGGACAACTATCTCGCCGCCCGCCGGGGTGAATTTGATGGCATTGGATAACAGGTTTAGCAAACTACGCTTAAGCAGCTGTTCGTCGCCGTAAAGATTGGGCAGGCCAGTCATTGTCTCGACCTTGAGATTTAACCGTGCAGTGTCGGCGCGCTCGCCCAAAAGTCGAACACATTCGCCGATCAGCGCTTCAATATTGACGATCTCTTCGCTGAGGGTCGCATTGCCGGATTCGATTTTCGAAAGGTCAAGAATATCGTTGATCACGTCGAGCAGATGCTTACCGCCAGTTTGAATATCCAACATGTAATTATGGTAGTTCTCATGGCCCAAAGGTCCGAGCGGCTCGGTCAACATGAAATCGGAGAAGCCGAGAATTGCATTCAAGGGCGTCCGCAGTTCATGGCTCATATGGGCAAGAAATTCGCTCTTCATTCGGCTCGCCGATTCCGCCTCTTGGCGCGCCGCGTTGAGTTCCAATTTGTGAGCTTCGGTCTCGGCAAGCATATGGTTAAAGCCATCGACCAGGGAACCCAGCTCGTCGTTGCCATACTTTTTCGCCCGCAGCGAATAGTTACGATTGTGCGAGACCGACTGCATTGTCGCCAGCAATCCGTGGATCGGGCCGGTGACTTCCGTCTGCAACCGCGCGGCAAGAACCCAAGCCATGACCACGGCCATGGCGATGATCAGCAATACGACACCGAGGTAAGTCTCAAAGGTGGCGTAAAGTTGGGTCAAACTGGAACGTATATGGATCGCGCCGATGATTTCATCGTCGAATATGACCGGTCCATAGAGATCAACTGCGCTCAACGACCAGGTCAGCGAATAGGGTTGTTGATTACGGACGCCCGAGTTTTTGCCAAAGCCCGACCCCAACTCTCGAACCCAGTCAATCGTCCCGACGGCCTCGCCGAAACGCGCAAATTGTTCGCCATCGAGCGTGTAAATCGACGCAGATTGGATATTGGGCCGCGCCTTCAGGGCCCCCAACGTTTCTTGAGCCGCCGGTAAATCGTTGAACAGGATCGCAGCGGTTGAGTTACTGCTGGTGATCTGCGCGATGGCCGTGAGTTCCTGTACCAGAGCGCGCCGGTAATTGTTAATCTCAAGCGCGACGAACAGCGCCGATGCCAACACTAAAACGATGGTTGTTGTCATCACCGCAATCGCGGTCACCTTGTAACGTACAGGCAGATTAGCGAGCATCAAGCCAGACCTAGCGCTGCGCGGCTTGGGTGCTGACCGTATCGGCCAGGCGCAACAGTTTGGAACTTAGTTTCAGACCCGCCTTCTCAGCCGCCCCCAGATTGATGTCGATGCGGCTACGATTCTCAACTTCTTTCAAGGCGATGATACCGCCCGTATTTGCGAACCGCCGAATATCACCGACTGTCAGGATCGGCAGCTCGGCGACATAGTCCAGGATCGCCGGTAAATCAGCCTCTTCAGAACCGCTGACGAAGAGGATGTGACACTTGGGCGCTTCATCGACCGTACTGATGCGCGCCGTCGCGAGGGAACGGTTGCGCACCTGTTTACCGTGCAGACCATCGAGCGCGACTCCGAACGGATCGTCGCCCAATACACATACGCGCAACGGCGCATTCGGATAACTAAAGGCGCTTTCCGGCCATGATGCGAACTTCGCGAAATTGAAAAGGATCGCCGCCTTAATCAGATATTCCCGGTTAAGCGTCGCCGCGTCAGTTTGAGCTTCGGCAGGCACGGCGCCATTCACCTTGGCGTTCTGCGTAACGATCAAGTTTTCGGCGCGGACGTCGCTCGCAGCCGCCACAGCGAACATACCGACGGCCATGCCAGCAATGGCGAGGCCACGGAGCGATCTTGTGACGGCCGCCGCGATACGCATTTTTTGCCGGTCGAAAGCCATGACCATCACACCAACACGTTCGTAATGTCGGTATCGACGAGAAGGGTCGCCGTGTTCGGGCCACTGCCCTGGGTGTAGGTGTGATATCCGCCCGACATGCCGCCGTCTGTCCAACCGGCACCAGCGTCGACGCTATCCAACCCACTACCGTCAATGACCAGCGTATCGCTGTTATCGGTCATGGCGAGAACATCGGCATAGCTTACGGTCAGGGTGTTTGCACCAGCATCGGATTCCAAGTCGACGTATTCAATTCCCGAAATCGTGCCACCGAATGCGGCGATGTCAGCGTCACCGCCATCGATCCGCAGCGTGTCGGTATTACCCCCACCGTTGATGTTGAGATCGGCAAAATCCCACACCAAAATGTCGGCGCCACCGCCTCCAATCAGATCGTCAAAACCGAGGCCGCCATCGAGAAAGTCGCTACCGCCGCCGCCATTAAGCGTATCGTCACCGGCGCCGCCTTCCAACGTGTCGCTGCCGCCTTTGCCAATCAATTCGTCAGCGTCATCGCCACCGATGAGCGAATCTTTGCCACCGCCGCCATCGATTGTGTCGTCTCCCGCCAAGCCGTCGATCGTGTCGTTGCCGCCCTTTCCGCGCAGATCGTCGTCGCCTGCTGTACCGATGATCATGTCGATACCGCCGCCGCCGCTGAAGGACACGCCCTGCGGTACGTCGATCGGCACATTCGAACTACCCGATGCCGGGGTAATATCGGTGACAGGAAGATTGTCGCTCGAAGATTCGTTGCCAGTGCCATTGCCATTGCTGGCCCCAAAATCGCTATTTCCGGGACTACTTCCTGCGTCGCTGCTCGATACGAATGTCGACGCTGCGCTGGATGGCGGCGCTAAGGGTTCGGAATCGGATGCTGCAGGCGTCGAAATTGCTGAGCCCGGGCCGGATGCAGACGGCACGTCGCCCGACGCAATGGAAACCGGCAGATCACCGCCGCCGGGAAATGAGATGCTCGCCAAGACAATCTCGCCGCCATCGCTGTTGGCGTTGCCCGAGTTGCTATTGCCATTACCGCCGGCATTGCCACCCGAGTTACCGCCCGCGTTATTGTTTGCGGCAACCGCAATATTCGAACCACTGCCTTGGCCATTGTTCGACCCCGGGCCGTTACCCTGACCATCGCTGGCACCGCCACCGGCTTGAGCGTTTTGACTGCCGCTGCCGCTGCCACCGCCATTGCCATTGCCATTGCCATTCCCAGGGCTCTCAGCCGATGGATTGTCGCTGGGCGCACCTGCCGGCGGTGTGTAGTAGGCGCCGACAACATCGAGATCGAAATCAGCTTCCGATTTCAATTCATGATCTGGCTTTCCTTTGCCATCCAACAGCAGCTCGGCCACGGGGTTGGCATTATCGGTCGCCCCGCCTGTTTCGGCATTGACGGCGGCCTGAGCTTGCTCGGGCAGTGAAACCTCTGCTTCGCCCTGAAAGGTTTCTGCGACCTCATTACCCTGGCTTGGGGCCGGCAGATCTGCGATCTCTGCCAGAGACGGCAGTTGCTCACCGGCGAGACCCAGCTCCAGCAACTGAGAGAGATCGACGGATGTGAGGTCGGCCGGTAGATCGGAATCTTCCGCAGCTGTTCGTAGGGGCTGAATTTCCAGCGATTGGCCAATCGACCGAGGGCTCGCTGTAGGGTCGAGATTCAGCAGGACCTCAAGGTCGAGCAAGGTAAGGTCGGGCACCACCCCGGTGCCAGCGGCCTGCGCGACAACAAACCCCACCCCCGGCGATGCCGGCGCGACATCAGCGTCCCTCGCGCCATCTACATCGGTGGCAGGATTCGCGGCGGCCAACTGGGGCGCGTTTGGATTATCGATGTTTGAACTGTCGGACACTGTTTGGTTGCCGCCGAAATTGACCGTTAAGTATTTGATCACCAAACAGTAATAAAAAACAAAGGAAATTGAAATCATTTATTAATTAAATTTACATCAAAATCACATTATTAAGGTTAACAAATATTTAATGTTATTCTTATGCGATATATTAACAGTAATTAACCATAAAAAATGTTATTTTCTGCCACTCTTCGGACAAGCTTAAAACCGAAGGCATCATCAAAGTCCACGCCCTCAAGGCCTAGAATCTGGGGCGTTCGGCTCCCGCCGAGCAACGACACGGGCTCTGAACCGATAAAATTCACCCGCGAGCAGCCGCGACAAGATCCAGATACGCGCAAAAGCAAAGGCGGGCCCGATGGGACCCGCCTGCCTGTCGTTTAAGAGGAATGTCGAGAGATTTCCGTTCGTGTCTCAATTCGGACCAGCGGCAGCACTTCCGCTAGACGTTTATCAGACTGCGCGCACTCGCCAATACTTCGGTCGGCACGCTAAGATAGTGGCCAATCCCCTTGCCCTGCAGCAGATAGGCATCGAGAAAGGTCATCGCGACAGCCCCCAGGAAAAACCAGGCACTGAAGTGAAATCCGGTTTCCGCCGGAAGATCAGCAGCCAAATCATCTTTCAGGCGGCGGATGAACCCCTTGGGCCGCATAGTGCGATCGAATTTGCTACGCATCTTCTGCATCCTTTCCGCCATTCTGGCTCGGCACCGAGCGCATGTACGGCGCCAATAACTGCAAAATCTCAGATAAATTTAGGCAAAATTTTTTTATAAGACCTTTAAAATTATACTTAACCTTTAATTAAATTTTACGGTTAAGCCATTGTTTATCATATATTTAATTTGATCTATCACCTGTGCAGGGCCGTAACGCCAGGGTTAGGTCGCGACGCTAAACGCGTACTTTGCGCAGGAATCCAGTTGCAATCGATAATTGATCGGCGTATTCGTCGCGCCCGTTTGATAACGGCGATTTAGACCCGTTTGACCCGCCATCGCGCTGGCCGAACATAATGAGGACAAGGCTCATGTTTGTGACGATGCAACACAAACTCCCGTTCCCTGTTTCCCACCTCCGGAAAACAGAAAGCATGAGCTATGACCACCCGAAATGTAATCAATGTATCCAGCGTCGACCTATTTGTTGAAGACTTCGCCCAGCGCACCGACCATCCGGCGCTGAAGCGCTGGCTGACAAGCAACGTTCGCCGCTGGATCCTTAAACATTATGACCGCGCCGATCGGGTCGTCCGCGACCCGGCAACCAGCGGCTACGCTCTTACCGACGCACACGGCCCGCTGCGGCCGCTACCTGATGCCGTGCCCGATTGGTGTGCGTTGGCGATTGAACGCGGCGACGACGTCATTCACCTGCGTCTCGGCGCCACCCTGCGCAAACGGATCAGCCGCACCCTCACGGTTCTGGCCGCAGAACTGGAAGACGGCACCCTACCATCGGCCGACCACATCCCGTTCCCCAAGGCGGAGGCCAAGGCGAAGAAACAACGTCAGGCCCGTTATATTGAGCAGCGCAAAGCCCGGGTCGCAAAAGCGACCGTGCCGGTTTATCAGGCCGCCACCGGAGACACGATTATCGTATTGACCGCGCGTGAAAGCCTGGCTGACGAGGGTAGTCGTATGGCCCACTGTGTTGCGACCTACGACGAAGAGATCCAGCGCGACGAATGCAGAATTTTTTCGGTGCGCGACCCTCATGGCAAACCACGCGCGACCATTGAAGCCGATTGCGACGGCAGAATTTGGCAAATTAAAGGTTTTGCCAATGGAGCTGTGGAACCGCGCTACAGGCTGGCCGTGCAGAATTTCATCCGCAACTACCGTTATCTCGTGGAAGACGATCAGCACAACCTCCTCACCGAGAAGGAGGCTCTGAAAGGTGATCCAGAGAAACTAGCGACAATGCTAATCGATCAGGGTGGTCTCGAATTCCTGCACGCCGCCCGATTTGGCGGATACAAGGTGCTGCGCGACGCCCATCTCGACTTGTCTTTGCGCGCAATCGTCGCGAACGCCGACAGTTTGCCGGAGCCAGTCCTCACAGCCATTTTCGAGGCACTGAAGCCCGGCACCAGCGAATATTTGTACGTACACCGAATTGCTTTGTATTCGATCTACGGTATCACGGTATCGCTGCATTACGTCGAGATGCCCTTGCCGTTGCTCTATCTGGTGCGCCAAGGGGTGTTCAAAAATCGCCGCGTCGCCCACGAGGCACGCGCAATTTACCGTGCCTCCGAGGCGGCTGTTGTCCGCTTGTGTTTGGCGCCGCCGAACAAACTATTTGCGCTCGGGCTGGCAAACTCTCAGGAACCTTGGGAAAGCGGACTCCTGGAGTATCCGGCCAACGTGCTGCTGCGTTCACCGATCGATACCCAGCCGTTACGTGCTGCCCGCCAGATCGCCTTGCGCCGCGCCATGAATAAGGCGCAACGGCAACAAGCGGTGCATCGGTCACAACCGAGCCAAGCGCACGTCGCGGTACGCGAGCTCATCGATGGAGCACGCGGCTTATATGTGCTGTGAGCCGGAAGATTGGGAAATTCGCAGGCATTTGAGAAACCTTATTCTCAATCACCGCTAAATCTCCCGCCGATATACGTTCGATCGCGTTCACGAAATGGCATAATCGCCTGCGAAATCGGCGACGATCCCTCGAGTGTCGAGCGGAACCACGCGGCGGTGAGACATGCGGGCAGCATTTAGAACAACGGGCGCCAGACTTCGGGCCGACAAGCGCGGTGCGACGGCTGTCGAATATGCGTTGATCGCATCGATGATCGCCGGCGCGGCAATGTTCGGTATGATCGCGCTGGGCTTGTCGCTGGAACTGTTGTTCACCAACGTATCCGACGAATTCGTCGCCACGACACCACCACCGCCGCCACCGAGATGCGTCGAAGTCGGCTCCAACTGCCCCAAATAGATCTGGACGACCGTCCCTATTCGCATGGACGCCGCGTTCCTTCGGAGATTACCATAGCGATTGGATCCACATTTTCGTGGCGCCGGCGCACATCCGAAGGAATAGCCCCATGTTCAAAGCGACCAAGGACCAGGCCCTCGTCACCACGACCACCGGCGCTCTACCACGGCCCAACTGGTACACCGAAAATTTGCGCGGCGCGCCGCTGTCCAGCGGCTTTTCGCGCAGCGCCTATCGCGAGCAACATTTCGATTGCCTGGCCTGCCACGTCGCCTCGCAGCATAAGGCCGGCATCGATATTCTGGTCGATGGCGACGCCAGGCTCGACGACGATGTCGCCGGCCGCAGCTGGGTCAGCTATGCCTATGAGCGTATCGAGGGCATGGGCCCGCCGCAGGTCGCGGTGCAACCCTATGCCGCCATGGCCGATAAGGGGCCGGGCGACTATATCTGGGAAGTCATCGAGACCCGCCTGACCCCCGACGTGGAAGGCCCCATCGGCTCCACCGACCTACAGCTCGACCGTGCCTGGAAGGCGATCGCGCCGATGACCGACCGGCCGGTCAAGATCGGCTCGATCTCGGCTCAGGTGATCAGCCATATGTGCAACAACGTCCACTACGGCGACCGGTATGAACTTCTGACGGCACTGTCAGAGGCCTTCAACGGTGAGTATCACAAGCTGGCCGACGCCGGCGCGCCCTTGCTGCAGGTCGAGGAACCGTCGATCCACCAGTCGATGCAGGTACCGAACCAGGAAATATCGGCCGAACAATATGTCGAGGCGTTCAACCGCGAGGTCGCCGGCCTGCGCGACAAGACCGAGGTCTGGTGCCACACCTGTTGGGGATCGCCCGGTGCGCAAAAAATGTTTGCCGCCGATGCGTCCTATAAAAACGCGCTGCCCTATCTCGACCAGCTCGACATCGATGTGCTCACCCTGGAAGGCGCGTCCAACAATGGGCTCGACTTCGAGCATTACGGATCGATGATCTCCAAAGACAAGAAGATCGCCGTTGGCGTGGTCAGCCACCGGACCCTGCAGATCGAGCGGCCGGAAGAGGTCGCCGACCTGATCCGTCGCGCGTTGCAATATATCGAACCGGAACGGCTGATCCTGTCGAGCGATTGCGGCTTCGGCCGTCAGGCCATGAGCCGCAGTCACGCGTTTTATAAGATGGTCTCGCTGGTGCGCGGCGCCAATATGGTGCGCCGCGAACTCGGCCTCGACGAAGCCTACATCCCCGCCGCCGATGCCGAGCTCTCGATGGTCCCTTTGGCGGACGGATAAGCATAAACTTACTATGGTTAAATACTTATAATTACCGCTACAGGGTGATTTCCATGGGTGGTGTAGTCATTGATGAACGAAAACGATTCAGCTGGATTGTAAGAACTTTTTTTATCATTGATGCAAAAAGTCTCTCACCCGCTCAACGTGAAACCGTCGGCCATCTTACTAACCCCGCCTATTTGGCTTTTTTTGGAGTACTGCTGCTAATCCTCGCAGCTATCTTTTGGTACGTGTCCCGCGATCCTGGTAGCGGAGTACCTCCCTATCAGGATCTTAAATATTATTCGGGAGAACCCGAATCGATTACGCAGAGAGATAACAATATCCGCTTTCGTTTGAGAGGGAACGATATTGTGTTCCGCTATAGTTCGAAATCGAGCAAAACGGTTGGTGTTCGCTACGCTATCGACAACGCGACAATCGTTGGCGTCAAATACCAAGACGAAGGTCCGAAAGCCAAACTTAAAGAAGTGTTTGAAATGATGGCTGATGGAAGAGTCGTGCGGTCCTATCAAGACATTATGGAAGCATGGAAAAAAGACGACAAATTGGGACCCTGGCTATCATTTGTGGCGGGATTAGCGGGCATCTACCTGCTGCTAGTCGCCTATTATACGAATCTGAACAACAAATTTAGTGCATCGGAAACACCTTAACCGGATACGGCCAGGCACTGATCCGCCCTTTAGTTTGATAGCAAATCGGCCAGGAAAGTGGCCTAACACCGGTATCAATTCGCAACCACTTTCGATTTCGAGCCTTCTGCGTATTTTACCCCTCGACAATTTCCTCGCCGAACACCGCGTAGCGCCAGGGCTGGTTATAGTCGCGCGAATTGAACGGGTAACAGGTCACCAGGGTCACAGCCGACCGGTCGGGGGTGGCGTCGAGTTGGGCGGTGCGCGCATCGACCACTTCGCCGCCGGCGACCCGGTAGCGCGCCCAACTGCCGTCGGGCCGTTGCAGACGAAAAATATCGCCGGTTTTTAATTCGCCGATAAAATCGAAATGGGTATCACGATGACCGGTGATGACGCTATTGCCGCGCTCGCCGGGAAGCGCCGTCCCCGTCAGATGGCCCGGGCCGAAAGCGAGGCTACGCCCACTGGCCCCCGCTAGAACGACCTGATCGACCTCGAGGCGCGGCACCTGCAACCGCGCAATCGGCGCGGTGTCGGCCCAGGGCCAAGGCTTCGCCGCGTCCGCGTCGGTGCCGGCCAAGCGCGCCTGCCAAGATCGTTCGAGCAATATTTGCGCCAGGACCGCCTTGGCGTGGATCCAGCCGGCGCCGGCAAAGGGTATGGCGGAGCCGGCGATCAACAAGACCGCCAGCGCCAGAACCATTCTCTTGCGGGTAATCACGCCTTTTTCGGGTGCCGGGGCAACCACCGTGTCGACCCGACTCACGAGGCCATCCTCCGCAGCCCCACATTGATGCCAATCACCCGCGGCAATCCGTAGACCAGGGTGATCAGCAGCAAACCGGAAATCAGCAACAGCGCACCGATGAGCGCCATCAAACCCGCCGGGGTCGCCGTTTGCGGCAGCCCAACGGTTTGGCGGAACGACGCATCCTGCTGCAGATTGATCGGCACCGGGCTCATGCCCCCAGGACCGAACGCGTCGGCGCCGAAAATCTTATCGAAGCTCTGACCCGCCGGCAGGTTGCGGTCGATCTCACTGGTCTCCAGCGGCGCTTCGGGCGGCCGGACGATCTCGCTGTCATCGACGGCGACCAGACTGGTGAACTCGGTCACCAGTTGGTAGGCCAGCGCGGTCTTGACCACGCTACCGCGCATTTGGGCAAAATCGGGTTCGCGCAGCGGATAGGCAGCCCGCTGATCGGCCACCTTGGCCCGCCCCCATACACCGGCTACCCCCGGGACAGGCTTGACGCTGGCCAGGGGCACCAGCCGCGACCATTCCTCGTTATTCAGCCGGCCGGAAATCCGCAATGCGCTGGATAGCGCCTCGCCGCTCTGGTCGGGCAGGCGCACCGAGAAGCTGATGGGATCACCGATATACAGATCGGGGATGATCTGCGGAAACACTTCCGGCGCCGCCGGCGCGGCCA
>JABDJY010000269.1 GCA_013003285.1 Alphaproteobacteria bacterium
TGCGCCTGCTGACACCCAATTGGCAAAGCCGGCTGCCCGGTTTCGGCTATGACGGTGATGACCCCGATGGTTTTCGCGGGATGCCCGAGACCATCGATTATATCTCCCGGTACGCCGCCGCGATCTCGGCCCCGGTCAAGACCCACACAAAGGTCACCTCGGTAAACCGCACCGATACGGGCTACCGCGTCGCCACCGATCAGGGCGACTGGCACTGCCGCACACTGGTTCTGGCGAGCGGCGCCTGTAATATCGCCAATGTCCCGCCGCTTGCCCTGGCGATCCCCGATCACATCGCCCAAGTGACGCCGACCCAATACCGCAATCCCGATCAGCTCGCCGAGGGCGGGGTGATGGTCGTTGGCGTCGCGGCGACCGGCGCGCAACTGGCCCAGGAAATTCACCAGTCGGGCCGGCCGATAACGGTCTCGGTGGGCGAGCATGTGCGCGTGCCGCGCACCTATCGCGGCCGCGATATTCAATGGTGGATGGACCGCACGGGGCTGATGGATGAGCGCTATGACGACATTGACGATATCAACCGGGCCCGCAGTCTGCCCTCGTTCCAGCTCACCGGGTCCGACAACCGGGCGATGCTCGATCTCAATGCGCTCTCGAGCATCGGCGTCAAATTGATTGGCCGTATCGCCGGCATGAACGACGGCAAGGCGCAATTTTCCGGCTCCTTGCGCAACATGTGCGCGCTCGCCGATCTGAAGATGGGCCGCTTGCTCGACACCATCGACGAATGGGTTAGCGAAAACGATTTCGACGGCGAGGTCGACCCCGCCGAGCGTTTTGCGCCGACCGAAATCGAAGATAATCCGCCGCTGGGTATGGATCTGAGAAATGGCGAAATCAAAACCATTGTCTGGGCCACGGGGTTCCGCCCCGACCATTCATGGCTCGATGTGCCGGTCTTCGATCGCAAGGGCAGGGTGCGGCACGATGGCGGCATCGTCGACTCGCCCGGCCTGTACATGATGGGCCAACAGTTCCTGCGGCGGCGCAAATCGTCGCTGATCGACGGCGCCGGCGACGACGCGCGCGACCTCAGCGACCATTTGGCGGCGTATCTCGCGGGGTAGGTTGTGGCGCCATAAGGCAATCGACCCAACGAAGCGGAATCTGATGAGATGATGGCGGAAACATCGGAAGAAGACATGGACGGCCGGCTCAAGGTGCTGACCGACGAGAATATGGACGACGCGCAGCGCGCCGCCGCCGAGCGCATGCTCGCCAGTAAAACCGGACGTATCATCGGACCGATGAACGCTTGGTTGCGCTGTCCGCCCCTGGCGCTGCGCGCCGTCGAGCTCGGCAATTACGCGCGGCACGACTCGACCCACGAGAAGCGCATCTCGGAGCTCGTCATTCTGATCGTCGCACGGCATTGGTCGGCGCAGGTCGAATGGTGCGTGCACAAGGTCGAGGCGCTGAAGGGTGGTCTTGACCCGGCGATCATCGATGCCATCGAAGCCCGCACACCGCCGCCGTTTGACCGGGCCGACGAAGAGTTGGTCTACGATCCGTTTACCGAGCTGCTCGACACAAAACAGGTCAGCGACGCGGTCTATCAAAGAGCCCTCGAGATTTTTGGCGAATCGAAACTGGTCGAACTGATCGCCATCTACGGTCACTACAATCACGTTGCCGCGGTGCTCAACACGTTCCGCGTGGTGGTTCCGCCGGGCTGGGCCGAACCCCTGAAGGATTGAGCCAACCCCCAATACCAGGCGTAATCTGCCAAACAACGGGCCCCGGTGGTTTGATGTCCGCGTTCGGCGGTAATTCGGACTTGATTGGTGACACAAGCTGACGATTGAAATTAGCCAAAAGCTGCCGTTCAGCAAAAGCTAATATATGACTGGCCGGGCGGGCCATCGCTATTCGGCGCATTGAGATGCCGTCATAGAGGAGCCATCCACCGCATCAACAACGGAAACCCAAGGACAAAATTGGCGGCAACGCAGCTACTCTCGGACTGGTGTAGCTTTTAGAATATCGGCCGCCCAATCTGCCATGTAGTCGGCGGCGGGCTCGAAATCGTCAACGTGACAATGTTCGCAGGCTCCACCATCGATCGAGAACACTTTTAGTTCCCGCCGCGGACTGTTGACTGCGCCGTTATACGAGGCTTCCGCCTGATGCATGGGTACCTGGCGATCGTTCTCGCCGTGGACGATCAGGTAGGGAACCGTGATGTCCTTGACCACGTCGCGGAGGTTGAACTGTTTGGCGATCTCCATCGCCTCCGCCACTGTGTCCTTGCCAAACACCCACATCAGATGCTCTTGGAAATTGGTGACCGACGGCACCTTGCTGTCGCCGCTGACCAGAGGGTTGGCGATCTCTTCGAAATCGTATAGCGCACCCCAGGCGATGCAGCATTTAAGCCGCTTCTCATAGGCTGCCGCGCGCGACGCGTAGTAGCCGCCGAGGCTAAGGGCGACCATGCCGATGCGCGCAGCGTCGATGTCGGCCCGCCCCTCCAGATAATCGACGGCGGCGCCGGCCGGAATTTCGGATTCGGGGAAGCTGGTCAAGCCGCGTAGCCGCAAAGCGCCGCCCACGCCGGGATGATCGACATAAAGAACCGAGACGCCACGTTTGCGGTACGCTTCGGCGGTGATCGTGTAGTTGAATTCTTTGAGGAAATCGAAACCATCGAAATGCACCATACAGGGCTTCGCGCCGTCACCGGGGGCTTTCGAGAGGACCGCCGGCAGACTCGTATCCTGGTAGGGCACATCGATCAGCTCCGCCGGTTCGTCGGCCGCCTGCAGATGCGCCGCGAACGCCTCCACGCCCTTGTTGTAGCTCTGGATCTGGCGCGCATCGTGGTGCGACATCATGCGGTTAGCCATAAAATAGCACAGCGACGCGCGGCGAAATTTCGCGCCCGCGCTGAAGAGCCGATCGCCGTCATGATCTTCTTGTGCCGCGCTCTCGAACTTAGACCCCAACGACATCCAGGTTTGGTACCAGCGTTCCGGCGCGCGCGGGTCGGCGGGATCGGAAAATTCACTCAGCTGCGAGGCGACGCGCCCGACGAAGGAAAGCGGCAGCCCCATCGAGCTCACCGAATAAAGCGCTAGCGACCAGTTATAGTTATTGGGGAAATAATCGTACATCTTCGTCCTCCGTACCCAGTGACAGGTTCATCAGCGAGCTTGACAGCGTCGCTATTGCTAACGGGCTTGCCACCGTCGCAGGTCCGCTTTCGGGAGTAAACCAGACATACTTCGTGGTGTCTGCTGACGGCGGGGCATAGCCAATTCCAGCCCCTCAGCAAAAGCTAATATTTCACTGGCTAGTTCTCAGGCTATCATCGGGATCCAGGAATATCAGCACCGATGCATGCAAGCGATGGAATCATCTGAAAGCGGTGGTGGTTGACTTCATTTTTCATTGAGCGAGTATAAAACCCGCTTCGATTTCGCGGTTCCTCTGCGCCCTCGTATGATCGCAACAATTAATAACAAACACTCGTTTAAGAGGAGATTTATCATGGGTAAGCCAAAAGTAATCGTACAGCTCTATCCGGTATTTCCGGCCAAGGACGAACATGATCGCCGCGCAAAACGGCCGATCGGTCGCGACGCTGACCTCTATTACAAGATCGTTCATGAATGGTCGGAGATCCTCAAGGCCGCTGATGAGATGGGCGTGTGGGGCATGTCCACGATCGAACATCATCTCCACTCGGAAGGCTATGAGGTCGGCCCCAACCCCGGAATTCTGAACGCGCACTGGGCGAGCCAAGTCAAGAATTTGCACCTTGGCGCCTTTGGGTATGTCATGGCCACCCAGGATCCGATTCGCGTCGCCGAGGAAACGGCGATCATCGATCATCTGACCCATGGCAAATATTTTGTCGGATTTGCGCGTGGCTACCAGTCACGCTGGGCCAATATCCTGGGCCAGTCCAGCGGTGCGGTAGCAACAATTTCCGACGGCAGCGCGAATGACCTGAAAAACCGTGAGATCTTCGAAGAACGGGTCGAAATGGTGCTGGATTGCTGGACCAAGGATTCCGTCGAACTCAACGGTCAATTCTATCAAGCACCATATCCCCATGATACGGGGATAGCTGGCTACGAAGGATACGAGATCGCCCGCGAGGCCGGCGCCGAGGGCGAAGTCGACGCGGATGGCGTGCTGCGGCGCATCAGTGTTGTACCCAAACCCCTGCAACAACCTCACCCCCCAGTTTTTATAGCAGTGGCTCGTTCACGCGCGACAATCGAGTTCGCGGCCAAGCACGGGTTTCGGCCGAGTTATTTCAATCCGACCGACGGCATCGTCGAACTCGCGAAAGTTTATGTCGAAGAATCGGCCAAACACGGGCGTGTCGTGCAGCATGGTCAGAACCAGAATATCGTGCGGCACACGCGGATTGGCACGTCGGCAGCGGATTTCGACCGCAAGGTGCGGGCATACGATCTCGACATCTTCAAGAATTTCTACAGCGTATTCGGAAACCACAATGTGGACCCGGTTAATCATGACGCGGACGCCGCGTTCCGGGCGATCAAGGAGCACAAGTTCATTCTCGGCGGCACGGTCGATGACACGATCGCCGACTGGCAGGACATATATTCGCGCATTCCCTGCGAATATATCACCTTGATTTGGCATTGGGCTCAGCAGCCGAAGGATGAGCTGCTCGAAGAAATCCAGTTGTTTATGGAAAAGGTTGTGCCGGAACTCGAGACACCGGACTTCGCCATCGCGGCGCAGTAGCTGGTTTAGGCCAAGCGCGCTGTGACGTGGCCACCCGCATGAGAGAAACGCAGCAACGATCTCCCGGCGAATCAGCCGATAGATTAATCCGAGTTGGCTCATAAAATTTGGGCTGAATAGAGAAAGCATGACTGCTTTGGGTCATTTCGGGCCGTCGCAGATCATTCCGATCTAGGGGAGCTTTCCGGGGCAGAGCGGACGTCGACTGTATGACGCCTGCGAGACAGAGCCCCTTCTGCGACCAAGAGTAACGCCAGGCTATTGGGCGGTGTTTTCGGCATTTTCCTTAGTGGTTATCCCGCGGGACGTTCTCGGTGACGGACCCATCCGGGTCGCCGCCGCGGGCGACTTTTTGGAATTTCACCGCCGGCTTTAGCACCATGCCCTGGTCGAACTGATCGACGATAGAGCGTTGGATCGCCTGCCAGGGCGTCTGGTCCGCCGGGTATTGATAGCCGCCATTGTCGGCCAAGGTCTTGCGCCTGGCCGCCAGTTCGTCGTCGGAAATCAGCATATTGGCCTCGCCCTTATTCAAGTCGATGCGCACCCGATCATTGGTCTGCAGCAGCGCCAGACCGCCGCCGACCGCCGCTTCCGGCGCGGCGTTGAGGATCGAGGGTGACCCCGAAGTGCCCGATTGGCGGCCATCGCCGATGCAGGGCAGGGAATGGATGCCGCGTTTGAGCAGCGCCCCCGGGGGTTGCATGTTCACCACTTCGGCGCCGCCGGGATAGCCGATGGGGCCGGCGCCGCGCATGAACAAGACGCAGTTCTCGTCGACATCGAGCGCCGGATCGTCGATCCGGTCGTGATAATCCTCCGGCCCGTCGAAGACGATGGCGCGGCCCTCGAAGGCGTTGAGGTCGCCCGGTGTCGACAGATAGCGGTTGCGGAATTCCGGCGAAATCACGCTGGTTTTCATGATCGCGGAATCGAACAGATTGCCCTTCAAATTGATGAAGCCGGCGGCTTCGGTCATCGGGTGGCCGAAGGGCCGGATCACGTCGTTGTTCTTGATCTCGGCTTCGGCGCAATTGGCGCCGATACTTTTGCCGTTGACCGTCAGCGCATCCGGGTGGGGCAGGCGGCCGGCCTTGATCAGTTCGCCGACCACCGCCGGCACGCCGCCGGCGCGGTGATAATCCTCGCCGAGATATTCGCCGGCCGGCTGTAGATTGACCAGAAGCGGGATGTCGTGGCCGATGGCCTGCCAATCGTCGTTATCCAGCTCGACGCCGATATGCCGGGCGATGGCGTTGAGATGGATTGGCGCGTTGGTCGATCCGCCGATGGCGGCGTTGGCCACGATGGCGTTCTCGAAGGCTTCGCGGGTCAGGATGTCCGATGGTTTCAAGTCTTCGCGCACCAATTCGACCGCGCGCCGCCCGGTCTCATAGGCCATCTGACCCCGTTCGCGATAGGGCGCCGGGATCGAGGCCGAGCCGGGCAGTTGCATACCGAGCGCTTCGGCCAGCGAATTCATCGTGGTAGCGGTACCCATGGTGTTGCAATAACCCACCGACGGCGCGGCCGAGGCGATCAGGTCGGTGTATTCCTCATCGTTGATGTCACCGGTGGCCCACAGCTCGCGGGCCTTCCACTGGATGGTGCCCGAGCCGGTGCGTTGGCCCTGGAACCAGCCGTTCAGCATGGGGCCGACCGATAGCGCAATGGCCGGCAGATCGAGCGTGGCGGCGGCCATTAAACAGGCCGGCGTGGTCTTATCGCAGCCGATGGTTAGCACCACCCCGTCGAGCGGATAGCCGTGCAGCACTTCGACCAGGCCGAGATAGGCCAGGTTACGGTCGAGCGCCGGGGTCGGTCGCTTGCCGGTCTCTTGGATGGGGTGGACCGGAAATTCGAAACAGATGCCGCCAGCCGCCACGATGCCGTCGCGCACCCGCTTGGCCAGTTCGATATGGTGGCGGTTGCACGGCGATAGGTCGGATCCGGTCTGCGCGATGCCGATGATCGGCTTGCCCGATTGCAGCTCTTCGCGGGTGATGCCGTAATTGAGATAACGCTCGATATACGAGGCGGTCATCTTGCGGTTATCGGGATTGTCGAACCACATCTGCGAACGCAGCACCGGCTTGTTCTGATCGGTCATAATTGTGTTTCCTCACCTGGGCTTGGCTAACGCCTGTTAAGGCTATTTTTGCACTATTGGTGGCAAACGGCGACCGCGCGCCGCAAAAGCCTTGATTTGGCGGGCGTTTGGGCAATGTTAGGGGTGAAGAGGGCAGTTTCCGTGGCCTTTAGGGCGGCGTGCATGCTGTCCATGCAACCCTCGGACCCGCCGGCGGGGATTGCGCTGGTTCAAAGGCTTGCGCTAGTTTGGCGCGATATTGCAGAGGCGCTGGCGACACGCCGCGCAGAATAGGAAAAACGATGGCACAAGAAGGTCTTGCAGAATTCAACGAGCAAAACTTCGACACCGATGTTATCGGGCATAGCGGTCTGACAATCGTCGATTTTTGGGCCGACCGTTGCGTGCCGTGCCGTCAGTTGGCGAAGGTGCTGACGCAGATGGCGCCCGAGGTGCCCGACAATGTGCAGATCGGCACGGTCAAGGCGGAAGACAATATCGCCCTGCTAGACCGTTACGGCATTCGCTCGACCCCCACGCTACTCTTCATCAAGGATGGCGAATTGGTCGAGACGCGCACCGGCGTCGATCGTCGGCAGGTTTTAATGAAAGTGGTCGAAACGCACGCTTGAGGAAATTCCCCAAGTCGCAATTACAGGAGCGAACGCATGGAACCGAATATCACCATGCTCGATATCGATGAGCTGAAGAAGACGAAGCTCAAACCGTATATCGAGCAGAGCCTGGAACATCGGGCGCCCGACCCCGGCTTCCACGCCATGATGGGTCATAATCTCGATATCGCGGAGGCCATGTATGTGGCGTGGACCACCGCCTTCAATAAGGGCGAGTTGAGCCACAAACTTAAAGAGATTATCCGGGTCTCGCTGTCGCGCCAGGCCCACTGTAGCTATTGAGGCAATGTTCGATCTGCTTCGGCGAAGCGGGAAGGACTTGACGAAAACCTCATCGATGACGGCATCGATAATTATGCCGACAGCGATAATCTAGACGCTAAAGAAAAGGCGATTTTGCGCCATGTCGACCTCATCGTGTCGGATCCCGACGCGATCGACGCGGCCTATTACGAGGAACTGCGCCAGCATTTAACCGACGATGAAATCGTCGAGTTGGGCAACTTCCTATTGTTCAATCTGGGCTATCACACCTTCTTCGGTACGCTGAAATTCTATCCCATGTTCTCGCCCGACGGACGCCTGGTCAGCCAGGAAGAGTCGCAGCGGCTCTATGGGGCGGCGCCGGCATCGCTACAGGCGGCGGAATAATGACATTCATCGCCCCCCTAGAACTCGACGAGATCACGGATCCCGAACTGCGCGATTTGGTGTTGCGCAGTGAAGAACTTGGTGTTCCCGGCGGTGTGTTTGCCCGTATCATCGCGCGCAAGCCGGAGCAGGCCAAGGCGACCTTGAACGTGATGCTGTTGAAGTTCACTGAAGGGAATATCGACCATCGACTGAAAGAGATCATCCGCATTCAGTTGGCCCGCTTTGCCGAGGATCCCTATTCCTCGGCCATTCGCTCGAACAAGGCGCTGGATTTGGGTGTGACGGAAGCCGAAATAGACGCCGGGTCCGGCGACTATGAGGATTCCGAGTACTTCACCGAAGCCGAGAAGGTCGCGCTGCGCTACGCCGATCAGATGTTTCTCGATTCAACGAAAGTCGACAAAGAGTTCTACGACGAGTTGAAGAAGCATTACACCGAGCCCGAGATCATGGAGCTCGGCGCCTTCATCGCGGTGTTTCATGCCGCCCATATGGTGATGCGCTCGTTCGGCGCGCCGGCGCCGACGTCTCACTAGACCGCTCGGTAAAATCATACGAGAATTCAAGCCGCCGGCGCATAACCGGCGGCTTTTTCGTGTCCTAACATTCGAGACCGCGTGAAATGAAAGCAGCTCAGATTGCCGCCTATGGCGGCCCGGAAGTGATCGAAATCGTCGATCTGCCGACACCCGAACCGGGTGAGGGCGAGGTTCTGGTGCGCGCGGCGGCGATCGGTGTCGGCAAGCCCGACTTTCTGCTGCGCTCGGGCATCTACAAATGGAAACCGCCCTTGCCGACGATCCTCGGCAACGAGATGAGCGGCCATGTCGAGGCGGTGGGTCCTGGGGTCAGCGGCCTGAACGAGGGCCAACCGGTGCTGGTGTTCGGCACCGGCGGCGGGCGCTATGCCGAGTATAATACGGTGTCCACTTCGCTGGTCACGCCGTTGCCCGACAGCGTCGATCTCGATGCGGCGGTCTCGATCCCCAACTATATTATCGCCTGGGCTCTGCTGTTCGAGGCCGCGCGGGGCATCGATGTGAAGACCGCCTATGTGAATGGTGCGGCGGGCGGCATGGGGACGGCGATTATCGATCTGTGCCGGTCCCAAGATATCGACATCATCGCGGGCGCCAGTTCCGACGAGAAATGCGCCTTTGTCAGCGAGTTCGGCGCCACCCATACGATCAACTATAGCCGCGACGCGGTGGCCGAAAAGGCTTTGGAATTGACCGGCGGGCGCGGTGTCGATCTGGCCTTCGATCAGCTCATCGGACCGCGCTTTACCGATAGCCTCGACATGCTGGCGCCGCTGGGCATGGTGGTCTCGTATAACGCCCTGGCCGGATTTCCGGAGGACGAACTGTTTGCGGCGATGCGCGCGCGGGTGGGCAAGAGCCTCGCGGTGCGCTGCTTTTCCTGGCATGTCTTCGACGACAATCCGGAAAAGGCTCAGCAAAATATCGAAGCGGTGGTCGAACAGTTCGCGGCGGGGACCTTCAATCCGCCGATCCATGACCGGCTTCCCTTGGCGGAGGCGCGGCACGCTCATGAATTGCTCGATGCCCGTGCGATCATGGGCAAGCTGGTGCTGAAACCCTAAGAGTGTGGCTCCCGATGATCGGTGGCATCATGGGCCATGGCTAACCCCGGCGATATTTCCGGCATCGAGTTCGGCCCGATGGAATTGGGCGAGCGTGATGCCATACGCGATCTGATCGCCGGCACCTTCAGCCGCTATGAGCCGATGGCCGTCGCTATGGGCCAGAGCTATGCGGAATTTCAGGCACTGATTGGGCTTTTTCTCGCCGATGCCGCCTTTCGCGATCCCACCATCTGCGCCCGTCAGACAGGCTCGACCGATATCGTTGGCGTCATGCTGGCCACGGATTTCACCACCGCGTTGCCGGCTGGGGTCGAGACCGCATCGCCGAGCTTTCCCCCCATCGGCGGTGTGATCGACCGGCTCGAGGACTGGTATAGGGATGCGCGATCGCCGCAGCCGGGCGAGTGTCTCGATCTAGCCATGCTGGCGGTGGCCCGGGACCAAGGCGGTAGGGGGATCGCTCAAAAACTGGTGAACGTCAGCCTGGAAAGTGCCGCCGCCCAGGGTTATCGCCGGGCGATCACCATGGCGACCAACCGCATCTCCCTGCATGTGTTCCAAAAGCTCGGCTTCAAGGAACTGTTTTCGGTGTCCTACAAGGACTATACTTTTGCCGGGAACAGGGTGTTTGCCGCCATCGAACCCGATGATCGGACGGCCCTGATGGAGCAAGTGCTCTAGGCCCAGAGAGCGATAAAACAGGAGAAACCGCCATGGACGGTCCCAACGAGATAGCGTCGGACGCGCAGACCAAGTCGATATTCGAGCAGCGCGCCCGCTACGACAGCCCGGCCAATATCTTCACCGTCAAACGCCCGGCCGTGCCCAAGCATGTCTTCGTCGCGGAAATCACCCAGGCCATGGCGGCCGATACGCCGACCGGGTGGATCGCCTTGGATGTGGGCGCGCAGATGGGCTTCGACTATCCCGCCACCACGCCGATGATGCTGGGCCGCTACGCGCGGCTGCGCGCCGGCGAGAGCCTGTCCGGTCAATTCCGGGCGACCGGTGAGATCTATTACAGCATCGCCGGATCCGGCAGCGCGTCGAAGGACCGCGAGACCATCGAATGGACGGCGGGCGATGTCTTTGCGCTGCCCGGTGGCGACGAGACCCAATTGGTTGGCGGCACCGACGGCGGCGTGTTGTTTCAGGTGACCAACGAGCCCGAGCTTGTCTTCCATGGCCTCGACGCGCCCCAGCCGGAAAATGCGCCGGTGCAGGCGGCGCTCTACCGCGATGCTGAAATTCGCCATCAGATGGCGCTGGTGCATGACGAGCAGAAGGCCGATCCCAACGTTACCGGGCTGGCGTTACATTTCAGCAGCGAACGCCGCGAAAAAATGAGGGATATCCACCCGTCGATCGCGCTGGCGATGAATTCGCTGGACGCCCACGAGGTGCAGCGGCCCCACCGGCACAATTCGGTCGCGCTGACCCTGCCGATCCAGTGCGAAAATGTCTATTCGGTGATTGAGGGCGACCGGGTCGATTGGCACAAATACGCTATCATGATCACGCCGCCGGCCGATCTCCACGAGCACCACAATGAGGGCGACGAGCAGATGTTGAGCCTCGTGGTGCAGGATGGCGGGCTGTACTACCATTTGCGCACCATCGGTTTCAGCTTCGATTGAGAGCGCTCCTCTCATCCTGAGCTTGTCGAAGGATGGGAGCTAGCTGGGAAAGAACGTCACGGCACCGCCGATGATGGCGCCCAAAATGGCGCCGCCAACAGCGACGCGCCCGTCGGGTACTTGGGGATCATCCCTGCTGCGAATATCGAACAGCGACGCGAAGACATGTCCGACAACCGCACCGAGAACCGCGCCTCCACCGATGAAAAGTAGTCTGTCTTCCATAACGTTATCTCCACTTGGCGTGTCAATTATATAGGGCCAACCAACGGTAGACTATTGGTAGAAAAAATCCCCATCAATTTGATCAATCGGCTTGGCGCAAAAGTTGTCAAATAGGCGGTTCGCAACCATATTGAGGCGTGCGGTTATTTAGCGCGCGACAACACACTGCTTCGGATTGAAGTGGGGAGTTTGCCTCTATGCCGAACGAAAACGGACCATGGGAAGACGAACCTGAAGACGAAGGCTCCCGCTCTCCAACGGGCTGGATCTTATGGATTGTCCTGCTGGTGGCGGTCGGCATTGGGATTTGGCTTATTAGTACGCTGTTGCCCGGGCGCATTTCCTCGGACCGGGATTCTCAGATCGAGATCGTCCGGCTCGTCGCATTGTTGGCCCTGGTCTCGAGCGGATTGATTTTCGCCCGCCAGATCAATTTGGGTGAGGTGGTGCGCAACATCTCCATC
>JABDJY010000287.1 GCA_013003285.1 Alphaproteobacteria bacterium
TAAATAGCCATAACCGGACATTCAGCAAACGCTAATAAAGCGCTGGGTTTTGGAGCATTTCTCGGAATAATTGTGCAACCCCAATTAACCTGCGCCATAGCTTAAGTTATCATTTCGCTAATCAATTATTAGCGAATTAGAAATTCATCGTGATTACTATAATACCGATCGGTTGATGTTGTTTGCGTTGTTTCAGTGCTTGAGTCGGGTACTCCAACAAGCGAGTCATGCGAATGCGATATATCGGTGTTATTTACGACAGCAAGCAGGCGTATGAGGCCGTTTCTTCAGCCCTTTCCAGTTATTTTCAGTTTCGCAAAATTCCGTTCGAGGATTGCGCTACCGACGGCGCGCTAGACGCATCGCTCAACATTTTTTGTGTCAACATTGGCGACAAGACTACCTTCGAGCGGGTAAAGGGGGCGATCAAGAACAGCCAGGGTGAAACCCTATTTGTTTTGCCGACCCACAATAGCGATAGCATTTCCCAGCTTCACCACCTAACGACCGCCGATCATTTTGTTCTGCCACTTGACGCCGAGCAATTTCGCACCGCGACAAAGTCGGCCCTCAATCGCTCGGTTGAGAAGACCTGGTCGGCTCTGGAGCCGGTCAAGCAAAAGGCGCTGAAATCGGCCGTTGTGTCGTTTGGGAAGTGTTTCGACCAGGTGGCCAACGGCGAACCAATTCCGTTGGACGACATTAAGGATAGTTGCCAGCATATTTGTGACGCCGCCGAACTGGGCGGGCTCGACAATTGGATCAACGCGCTGGACGATCATCATGACTACTCATTCCGCCACAGCATGTTCGTCTGCGGGTCCCTCACTTACTTTGCTCACGCTATGGGTATCTGTGGCGCGGAGTTGGACCAACTAACTCTGGGCGGATTGCTCCATGACATCGGTAAATCTCGGATTCCCTTAGAAATTCTCGACAAGCCGGGCAAGCTCGACGACCGCGAATGGGTGATCATGAAACAGCATCCTGTATATTCACAGGAAATATTAGATCGCGAGAATGACTTCGATGCCAATTTGATCGCCATGGCAGTCTATCATCACGAAAAACTCGATGGTTCCGGTTATCCTGATGGTTTGTCGGGAGCTAAGATCAATGATCATATTCGGTTGACCGCTATCGCCGATGTCTACTCAGCACTGATCGACAAACGCTCGTACAAAGGCTCGATGACCAGCGAGGCCGCGCTAGAGATGATGGGCGGGTTCAAGGGTCATTTGGATATGGACTTGGTGCGAGAATTCCGCAGCTTCACCCTCGATAACGGCTAGACCGTATTCCTGATGAACCAATCAGATCTTGCCGACATCATGAAAAAACACCTGCTTTGGATAAATCAAAGAGGAGGAGGTAACTGTGCGGACATCTCGTTAAAGGATTTGCGGCGCTACAACTTCGACAAAATGATGCTGAGTCAAGCAAAATTGGCCGGTGCCAATTTTGCCAATTGCTCCATGCGTGGGGCCGACTTGGCGCACGCCGATTGTTTCGGTGTAATGCTAAACGGTGCCGACCTGTCCAATGCCAAGCTCGACAGTGCGGATATGCGAGGCGCTCACATGCAGGGGATGAAACTGCAGGGCGCGAGCATGATAGGCACGGATTTGCGGGGTGGCACATTGTTACTGGGCGCAAATTCCGAAGACACCAGCGCAATCAATGACACGATTCTCGACTATGCCAGCTTGGACAATGCCAACGCCACGGGCGCAAATCTTTCGGGCACATCCATGCTCGCAAGTAGCATGAGAGGCGCTAATTTTTCCGGTGCCAATCTCACGTCCGGCCAATTTGAAAATGCCAATATGGATGGAATCAATTTGTGCGGTGCAAATTTAACCAACGCAAACCTCGCTGGTGTCAGTCTGGTCGGCGCCGATCTGACGGGGGTCGTGTTATTCGAAACCGACTTGTCAGGCGCCAACCTCGAGGGCGCAGTTCTCGGAGGTGTAGACCTCGCAAATGCTAAACTCACTGGTGCAAATATTTCGCGGGCGGCCACCGATTTTCCAAAATACATTCAGGAGATTTTGAAACGACATTTCGATTGGATTGAAGGCGACGGAGAATTAGGCGAACGGGCCAATCTGTCGAGTGTCGATCTTGAACGCATTGATCTGCCTGGCATGGAACTGAACGGCGCGGTGTTGAAAAACACCAGGATGAATAGTGCAAACCTGTGCGGCAGCAGCTTTATCATGAGTGATATGACGGAAGCTCAACTGGTCGGCGCCGATCTGTCAAACGCCAACCTGCAAGGGGCGACGCTAGAACGCGCTGACCTAAGCACAGCGAACTTGGAGGGAGCGCGCTTTATCGCGATATACCTGCAGGACGCGATAGAAAAAACTGGCGGGCGTTTATGGCCGGCGAACTTATCAGGCGCCAACTTGTTCGAAGCCAATCTGGTCGGAGCCGATCTTGGTAACGCACGTTTGACCGGCGCCAACCTGACAGGTGCCAACCTAACCGGCGCGAACCTCAAAGACGCGGTGCTGGATGACGCCAATTTGGCTGGAACCGTTCTTGAAGGCACCAATCTCGACGGCACCAGCATGAAAAACACCCGCGACACTTAATCCGATATTGATGTGAAGGACGAACTCCAGGTTCGTTCGGTGATGTCTGCAATGGGTCATTTCCTGCAGCGATCACCCCTCGCGATTTACGACAGCTTTGGGCCGTTTCCAGCCGTCAACACCTATGGCGGATCACGACCGGTGTACATCTGAGAGCAGACGCTCTTACTTACCCGGACCACACCCGTGGTAGGCTGTCGCCATGAATCGAGTAAGGCCCGCCGCCCTGGCTATTCTAATGTTTCTACTCCTGCAGCAGATGGCGCAGGCGCAGTTGTTCGATGAAAAACAACTCGCCAAGGTGGTGGAAGTCGAAGTCGTGTTTGAATATGAAATACGCCCGGCTTGCCTGCTATCGCCGGGCGACTTGAAAGACGAGGCGCAACGGGTTCTGCGGAACTCCGGCATTGCCG